>NZ_JAOCDJ010000016.1:0-50429 GCF_029840885.1 Empedobacter sp. GD03861 | reverse complement strand
ACAATAAAGTAAAAGAAGTTACAAAAATGTTACCTTCTTACCTATCGATGAAATCGTTGACTGATATTAATTTCTTTGATGAAATTGAAGAAACTGGAACAACTTTCGAAGAAAATGCGCAATTAAAAGCGAAAACTATTTTCGATAAAACGGGTAAAAATATCTTTGCAGATGATTCTGGATTAGTGATAGAAGCGTTAGATGGTGCGCCTGGTGTATATTCTGCTCGATATGCAGGTACTGGAAAAGACGAAGATAATATCGCAAAAGCGTTGAAAGAATTGGAAGGAGAAACGAATCGAAAAGCTTATTTTATTTCTATTTTCTGTTTAATTTTGAATGGAAAAGAATATTTTTTCGAAGGTCGCGTAAATGGAACAATTGCTACCGAAATTATGGGTGATAATGGTTTTGGTTACGATCCTATTTTTATTCCTGATGGTTTTTCAAAATCATTTGCTCAAATGACTGCTGAAGAAAAAAACGCCATTAGTCATAGAGGAAAAGCTGTCGAAAAATTAAACGATTTTTTAATTAATCTAAACGTAAATTGAGTTTACAACTAACAATATTAGGATTTAATTCGGCATTACCAACGGCTTTTACGCATCCAACCGCACAATTATTAAATATTGCAGAACGCTATTTTTTGATTGATTGCGGAGAAGGAACACAAGTACAATTGCGAAAAGCAAAGGCAAAATTCAACCGAATAAACCACATTTTTATATCGCATTTACATGGCGATCATGTTTTTGGATTGATTGGATTAATTTCCACACTTCAATTACTTGGTCGCGATATGCCTTTGCATATCCATGGTCCGAAAGGAATTGAGGAATTTATTACGACACAATTACGCTTAACAGAATCCAATAATTCATTCGAGATTATTTTCAATGAATTGCATACAAAAGAATCTGTTTTAGTTTTTGAAGATGATAAAGTTGAAGTTTATTCTATTCCGCTAAATCACCGAGTGTATACCAATGGTTATCTTTTTCGAGAAAAGCCAAAACCTCGAAAATTGAATATGGATACAATCGAAGAATTTCCTGAAATTGAAATCTGCGATTATCAAAATTTAAAAAATGGAAAAGATTTTACGTTAGAATCTGGAAAAATAATTCCGAATGATTATTTAACCTTTGATGCGCAAAAATCTTTGAGTTACGCATTTTGTTCGGACACAAAATATAAACCAGATATTGTTCCGATTATAAAAGATGTCGATTTGTTGTATCACGAATCAACATTTTTGCATGAATTGAAAGATTTAGCAGTTTACACTGGACATACAACTGCAAAAGAAGCTGGAATGATTGCGAAACAAGCCAATGTAAAAAAATTAATTTTAGGTCATTTTTCTAATCGTTATCACGATTATAAACCTTTATTAATCGAAGCCCAAGAAGAATTTACGAATACCGCTTTACCTGAATTGTTGAAAACAATAAAAATAAAAAGTTTGTAATTAAAATATAAAAAAATCCGTTCGAATAATCGAACGGATTTTTTTTGTTTTATAAATGTTTTACCTATTAAGGATTTTGAACTAAAACTCCTTTAGATAAGTTTATTTGCTGTTCTGGAATATATTCTACAATTTCATTTGCCGTTGGTGCAATTGTATAAAATGGATTATTTCCTGATAAATGAGTTCCTGGATATTGACGTTCCATTGTTAATCCATTTCTGAAAACATCAAATTTACGATGACCTTCCCAAGCCAATTCTAATTGACGCTCTTGCATCACAACATCTAATGCGGAAAGACCTCCTAAATTAGCTGTAGTCCACAATCCTCCTGTAGGAATGCCTGCTCTTTCACGAATAACATTAACATCTGTTAAAGCTGCATTTGTATTTCCTAATTTTGCATTTGCTTCTGCACGGATTAAATACATTTCACTTAAACGAGAAATAACTGGAGACCATAAATGAGATTGATCTTCTTGGCCTGAACATTTTAAAATATAATATTTTAAATATCCATTTCTATTTGCTAATTTATTATCGACTAAAACTGTTCTTTCTTTTCCTTCAATATTAATAAAATATTGGAAAGCATCTGCTCCATTCGATTTTTTAATTAATGTTTTCGTTACTCCAGATTCAGTATAGTTATAATCAGTTCCTGACTTAGTTACCACTACACTAGCGTATTGATAATTATCTTTTACATAATATGCATGTAATTCATTAGGTTTTTCAGCATCTAAGACTGGTTTAATTAAAGAATATCTAACATCTTGTGGATATTTACGAACTAACTCTAAATATTTACGTGAAGCATACATTTCTCCCCAACCAGAACCATTAATATTTGCATACATAGAACCAATTGTATACCATCCTCCATCTGGGTAATCAATATTTTTTACAAACTTGATTGAAAAGATATTTTCTGGATTTTTTTCAGGAGCATTAACTGCAAAGTTCTTATATTCATTTTTAGAAATTAATGTAAATTTTCCTGAATCAATTACTTTATTTGCATATTCAATTGCTTTTTGATTATTCTCCATGTAAAGATAAACACGAGACAATAATGCATAAACTGCTTCTTTTGATGCGTACACTTTATCACGACTTTCATCATTAATTAAAGCTTCTGCTTTATCTAAATCTGTTAAAATCTGATCATATACTTGTTTTACAGTACTTCTTGGTAAATTTTCGTACGGATCATCTTTTAATTTAATTGGCACTCCTAAATTTGTACTTGCACCTTGATTATAAGGACGTCCAAATACATTTGTTAAATAAAAGTACATTAAACTACGGATATATAAATTTTCCGCAATTAATTGATCATCCTCTTGCGATTTACCTTCTTCTAATTTCGTCAAGGTACTATTAACACCAGCAATAATCTTGTAAGAATATGCCCAATAGTTATTTACCCTACTATTATTTACAATTCGTTGATAATTGTAATTATTCATTAAATTATCTGTTGTAGAACCACTCAATGCAACATTGTCTCCTGGATATTCAGTAATTCTATGCCAATTTTCTACCCAATTCTTCATTAAGCTATAGTTACCTAACGTTAGGTTTTTAGGAGAACCATCAATATGATCAATTTCTCCTTCAGGTATACTTGTATAAGGCTCATAACCTAAGTCACATGATGTTAAACTCAAAAAAGTTACAGATGCCAATATATATACTATTTTTTTCATTTTTAATTTTTTAGAAAGTTAGATTTAAACCAAATGTGAAACGTTTCGGATTTGGATAATTTGAAGTTCTATCTCCTGAAATAACAGCTTCTACATCAGCTCCTGTATATTTTGTAGCAGTCCACAAATTATCTCCTGAAATATATAATCCTAATCCTTTTAGACCAATTGATTCAATATCTTTTTGATCAAAATTATATCCTAATCTTAAACTTCTCATTCTTAAGAATGAAGCATCTTCTAAATAACGACTAGAGATTTTATTTGAGTTAGCATTACCATTGTAGACCAATTCTGGATGAGTTGCATTGTTTGGATCTGCAGCAGTCCAACGTTTCCAACCACTTTGCATTTTCATTTGGTTATAATATGGATATGCTCCGTCAGAATCAAATAATTCTCTACCAACATTATAGGCTAATCCTCCTTTAGAATACACAAAATCTGCACTTAATGTAAATCCTTTGTATGACATTGTTGAAGAAAATCCTCCATTAAAATCTGGAGTAGTATTTCCTATTCTTTGTAGACTTGCTTGATTATAATTGGTAACTGTTGTTATTTCTCCTGTTTTTTCATCTATTTTTTCCCACATTGGCTTACCTGTTGCAACATCTACACCAGCCCATTTACGCATATACCAAGTATCCATATCGTATCCTTCTTCGATACGTTTCATGTATCCATTTGCAGTAGCATCTACAAATATTGGAGTACCACCATACAACTCTTTTACTTTATTTTTATTCTTCGCTATATTGAAGGCTAAATTCCATTGAAATTCGCTAGAAGGCTTAAATAAGTTAGCATTAATAGAGAATTCTATACCTTTATTATTTACAACCCCTACATTATCCCAATAGCCTGACCATCCAGATGTATCAGGGAATTTAACGAAGAACAATAATCCATCTGTGTTCTTATTATACACATCTAGAGTCATATTAATTCGGTTAAATAAACCTATGTCTAAACCTATATTTGTATCCTTAGATGTTTCCCAAGAAACTGCATTATTTCCATACTGCCCTTGTGTTAATGCAGGCAAACTATTGTATTGCCCTGAGTTAGAATATAATTGATAATACATATATAGATTGTTGTCTGGACCAACATTACCTACAATACCATAAGAAGCTCTTAATTTTAAGTTCGAAATTGTATTAGAATCTTTCAAAAAAGCTTCATTGCTAACATTCCATCCTCCACTAATTGCATAAAAACCTTTGTATTGATTACCTTTTGCAAATCTAGATGATCCATCATAACGATAAGAAGCTTGTGCGTAATAACGATTATCATATCCATAATTTACTTGGGCTAAACCTGCTTGAAATGCGTAATCATTTCTTAAACCTTCAGATTTAAACGGAGTAACACCATTATTTAAAACTGTTGTTCCAGGAAGAACACCTTGTTTTGTAGCTCCTAAATTTTTATAATCATAATCAGAATACTCATAAGCTACATATCCAGATAAACTATGTAAACCAAATTTGCGGTTATAACGTAACATTTGGTTAAACAAGCGTACAATTCTTCTGTCTGAATATTGATAAATAGATCCATCATAATCTGCTCCTGAGATAGATTTAGGATCTACATAATACATAGATGTTTCTGAGTAATACTGTACATTATTTGTTGATTGAAAAGTTAATGAATTCGAAATTTTCCATTCAAAATCCATATTTGCTTGAATATCAAATTTATTTCCTTCACCATAATTAGTACTCAAATCATAATAATAATTCGAATAATCTCTTCCATACCAAGTACCTCCGTCCCAAGTATTTGGATTAATTAACTTACCATTTTTATCATAAGGACTATCCCAAGGCATATTTAGATACATATCATACAATGAATGCTCACGATCTTTCTCTGTCGTATAGGTAGCGTTTAATTTTGGTTTGAAAGTTAAACGATCAGAAAGTTTATGATCAAGATTAATTCTTGCAGATAATCGTTCATATTCATAGCCTTTTACAGTTCCTTTCTCATCATAATAATTAATCGTTGAATAAAGATTTGTTAATTCTGTATTAGAAGCAATGCTAACTGAAGCATCTTGTACAACACCTACAGTTGTTCCATTTTTTACCCAATCAAAATTTTGAGTAGCTAACTCCTTTGAAGGAATCTGATCTGTAGGAACTTTACTCATAGATAAGAAATTATCATACATTTCTTGACTATTCATCACTTCAAATTTTCCTGGATTAAATTTATTCCAACTAGAAGCGTAATCAACATTAATTGTTAGCCCTTTTCCACGTCCTCTCTTTGTTGTTACAATAACAACTCCATTTGCTCCACGAGAACCATATTGAGAAGTCGCTGCAGCATCCTTTAGAATAGAAATCGTTTCAACATCATTTGGATTTAAAACAGGCGTTTTATGATAAATAACTCCATCAACAACCCAAAGTGCATCCTGATTTCCATAAATAGAAGACTTTCCTCTAATTTTTAGACTTCCTGTTGAGCCAGGTTTTCCTGAGTTATTTATAATTGTTAATCCCGCATCTTTACCCTGCAATAAATTTGTAATATTTGGAGATTTTGTATCAACTAAATCTTTTGCACTTACAACTGAAACTGCTGTGGTTACTTCTTCTTTACGCTGTGTAGAATATCCAATTACAACTGCAGTTCCTAAATCTACAACTTTATCTTGTTGAAAATAACTAGATAAATCTCCTAAATTTCCAGAAGTAACAGTAATTTCCTTGCCTTTAATAATTAAAATATCACCGATTTTGGCATCAATATTAAAATCTCCATTTTCATCTGTGTAAGCTGCCTTATCAGTCCCTTTTATTTTTACCTCTACATCTGCTTCTGGAAAACCAACAGAATCTTTTACATGACCTGTAGTTTGAGCATAAGCAAACGATCCAAGAACAAAAAGAAGACTAAAAATTCTAATTTTTTTTTCTCATCTCTTGTGTTAAAATTGTTAATAATAAAAGTATTTAAAAAAAACACTTAAGAATTACTCTACAATTCAAATACAAAAATAAACCAAGTAATAAAAGAATATATAGAATAATTTTAGGAATTACTTGTTTCAATAAAATATTAAACTATTTTTTCAACTCTTAATAGAATGTTAAGAAATGGTAAAATTTAATATTTTATATTAAACTTTCAAAATCAGCCAAAAAAAATCCGTTCGATTATCGAACGGATTTTATATTTTTCCTAAAAAAGCAGTTTTTAGTAAGCAGCGTCTTTGATACGAGCTTTTTTACCACGTAATGCTCTGAAGTAGAAGATACGAGCTCTACGAACTTTACCTTTTTTGTTTACTTCAATTTTTTGTAACGCTGGCATGTTAACTGGGAAGATACGCTCTACACCAACATCTCCAGACATTTTACGGATTGTGAAAGTTTCTGTAGTTCCTTGTCCTCTTCTTTGGATAACAACCCCTTTAAAGAACTGAACACGAGTTTTTCCACCCTCTGTAATTTCTTGATAAACTGTAATAGTATCACCTGCTGCGAAAGCTGGGAACTCTTTTTTAGCTACGTATTTCTCTTGTACGTATTTTACTAAATTTTCCATTATTATAATTTCAATTTATTTGAATTGAGCAACTTAAACGTCTTTCGTCAGAGGTTGAACAATGTGGGTGCAAAATTAATCAAAAATCTTGATTATACAAATGATTCTCTTTCTTTTATGAATGAATTTTTATTAAATCATCTTCAAAAGATTGATTTGTTAATTGTGCTACGACTGATTTCATCGCTAAAAGTCGAGCAGTTTTTTTATCATCTGTCACAATTTCTAGCCAAGATGAACTTTCTGTTCCTGTTTGCTGAAACATTTTGTCAATGTAATTGGTATAAACATCCCATAACTCTTGTGCCTTTTGATCCAATGTTCCTAATTTCCATTGTTTCATTTCGTCATCTTTCCGATCTTGTAATCGTTCTGCTTGTTCTTCTTTCGAAATCGACAGGAAAATTTTAACCAAAATAATTCCATCATCTTGCAAAAGCTTTTCTACTTCTACTACTTGTTTCATAAACTTTGTATGTTGTTCTTCCGTACAAAATCCGAAAACAGGCTCTACAACAGCACGATTATACCAAGAACGATCAAAGAATACAATTTCACCTGCATTTGGTAATTCTTTAAAATATCGCTGAAAATACCATTGTCCTTGTTCTATTTCAGTCGGCTTTGGTAATGCTTCAACACGATATTTTTTAGGGTTTAGAAATTCTGTTATTCTCGAAATTGTTCCTCCTTTTCCAGCTGCATCACGACCTTCAAAAATAATTAACACACGTTTATTCTCTTGAATAACTTTAGATTGTATTTCTAACAATTTTTCTTGAAGTTCTTTTAATTCTTTCTCATAAGCGAGTTGTTCTTTGAACTTCTTTTCTTTTATAATATCATGTCTAACCAAAAAATCAATGATTTCTTGATTATTATTTATTTTTTCTAAATCATTTAAATCAAATTCAGCCATAGTTTTAGGTTTGATAATTAATTTTCTTCTTCTAAGTTTTGATGTTTCAAAATACGTTTATTTTTATCATCATAAGGTATTTTAGACAAAATATATTCCATCGCCTCTACTCTAGCCTTGTACTTTTTGTTGGCATCAATGATTTTCCAAGGAGCAAAATCTGTATTTGTTTTCGTAAACATTACATCTTTATAAGCTGAATAAACATCAAACAAATCTTGCGCTTTTTGATCTACAGAGCTATACTTCCATCGTTTGGTTGGTGAATTTACAATATCCGCAAAACGTTTTGCTTGTTGTTCTTTTGTAATCGAAAAATAAATTTTAATCAAATATATTCCCGAATTAATCCACATTTTCTCGACATCATTTACCTCGTTCATAAAAGTTTCATATTCCTCTTGTGTACAAAACCCATTTACAGGCTCTACAACAGCTCTATTGTACCAACTTCTATCAAAAAAAACAATTTCTCCTGCACGTGGTAACTGACGAACATAACGTTGAAAATACCATTGTCCTCGTTCTACTTCATTAGGCTTTGGCAGTGCTATAATTCTATGTTCACGAGGATTTAGATGTTCTACAATTCGACGAATTGCACCTCCTTTCCCAGCTGCATCTCGACCTTCAAAAACAATCACAACTTTTCGTTTATTTTCGGCTACCCAAGTTTGTAATTTTATCAATTCTTCTTGTAATTGCTCTATCCTATTTTCATATTTTACAGTACGCAAGGCTTTCGCAAAATTCAACTTTCCATGATCAGATTGTAAAAGTCCAACAAGACCTTTTTTGGTTTCGATTAATTTTAAATCTTTCGGTTTTAGCTCCATTTTCTTACAATTTAAAATTAATGATTCAATTCTTTTACCATTCGATAATAACGTTCAATCACATTTGGATCTACCATTAAATTTACTTCGGCATCCTCTTTTCCTTTATAATTAAACAAAGAAAGCACATAACGAATAGATTCTAATCTTGCCGTATTTTTATCATTTGCGTTGACAATAATCCAAGGCGAAAAAGAGTTGTGCGTGCGCGTAAACATTTGATTGATATAATGCGAAAATTCATCCCAAAGCTCTTGTCCTTTTGCATCGACTGGACTATATTTCCACTTTTTAAGCGGATTATTTAACCTCGAATCAAAACGTGTTTGCTGCTCCTCTTTAGTCACAGAAAACCACAATTTGACAATATATGTCCCTGATTCGTACAACATATGTTCAAATTCTGAAACTTGCACCATAAATTGCTCATATTGTTGCTCGGTACAAAATCCCATAACTGGCTCTACAACTGCTCTGTTGTACCAACTTCTGTCAAAAAAAACAATTTCACCAGCATTTGGTAACTCTTTGATATAACGATTAAAATACCACTGATTTTGTTCGACTTCTGTAGGTTTATTCAATGCAACAACACGCATAGAACGCGGATTAAGATGCTCGCGAAAACGGCGAATTGTACCTCCTTTTCCTGAAGCATCTCGTCCTTCGAAAATGATTGCAACTTTTTTCTTTTCTGTCGAAATCCAATTTTGAAGATTTACTAACTCTGATTGCAGTTTTAGTAACTCATTTTCATATTCAAACTTCTTTATCACATTTTTATAGAGAGGATTTTCTTCTTGATTTTCGACCAAAAAATGCATTAGTTCTTCGGTTGTTGTAAAATCTAAAATCTTACTTTTTTTCATAAATATTTATAGATTGTAAAATCTTTTTTAAGGTAAAAATTTTACAGAACATAAAAGTGAAGATTATGATAAATCTTTCTTTTAAAATCATAAATTTTATCATATTCAACCTCAATCAATTTGGTTAAATTTGACAATAAATTAGTTTTTTGCGCATACTATTTTTCATATCACTCATATTTTCTATCGCATTTCGTCCTTTAATGCCGATGATAGATTATGTTTTGAATTATGAAGAAATCGCAAATGAACTTTGTGAAAATCGAGAAAAACCCGAATTACTTTGTAATGGTTTTTGCTATTTGAAAGAAGAAATTTCGAAAAGTGAAAAGAATCAGCCAGAAAATCATTTTGTCAAAAATTCGGTCAAAATTTTAGATGCGATTGTTCCTCAAAAACAAATTATTTCTCCAAAAAAGTATTTTACGCAAAAAAATAAATTATCAACTGATCATTATCAAGATATTAATTCTAACTATATTATTCGTTTAGTTTTTCATCCTCCAATTGTTTAATTTTTCTTTAATAAATCTAAACTATAGAATCAGATAACAATTAATTAAAAACAAATAAACAATTTAAAATGAAAAATTTAAAAAATATATTCTCTTTAATAGTATTAGGGTTTGCATTATTTTCTTGTAATAAAGAGCAAACAAAACAAGAGAATTTTGAAGTAAAGCATGTTTCTCACGAAGAAATGAAAGCTGTAACTAAATTGGATATTGCGGTTGTGAACGAAGTTGATCCAATTTGCGGAATGAAAACTGCAGATCATTTGAGTGACACAGCTAATTACCAAGGAAAAACGTATGGTTTTTGTTCGACAATGTGCAAAGAAGAGTTTCTAAAAAATCCTGAAAAACATATCCATGAATAAACAATTAATAGCCGTTATTGTTATTATTTTAGGCGTTATAGGAACTGTTTTTTGGTTAAAAAATAAGCCTAAAGATGAACTTTACATGGTAATGAAAGTTCCGGAATTTTCGATGACGAATCAAAATAATCAAACGATTACAAATCGTGATATGTTAGGAAAAGTGTACGTTGTAGAATTTTTCTTTACAAGTTGTCCAACGATTTGTCCAGTAATGAGTAACAATTTACGCACAATAGAAGATGAAATAAATGAAGCAAACCTTGGTTTTATTTCGATTACAATTGATCCAAAACGAGATACACCTGCACGATTGTTAGAATATGCAAAACAAATTGGTGTAAAATCGCCGAATTGGCATTATTTGACTTCGGATCGAGAAGAAATTGAGCAACTTTCGGATAAATTCAATATTTATGTTGGAAAAGACGAAACAACTGCCGAAGGTCTGAATCACAGCGGAAAACTTGCATTGGTTGATAAACAAGGAAATATCAGAAGTCGATATGATAAAATGGGTGTTCCAATACTGTTTTATTCGGGACTGAATTACAAAGATCCTGAAGGAAAAGAACCTTCTCTAGCTGGAAAATATCATCCTGAAATAGAATTTTTAAAAGAAGATATAAAAAAACTTCTTGCAGAATAAAATTTAAAACCCTCCTAAAAATGGAGGGTTTTGTTTTAATTATAATTTTCTAAATCACAGCAAATTATTGTTTGTCCTGATGGAAAATTAATGGACGAAATGCATCGCGTTGTAAAAGCAAATTTATTGGAGTTGAAAACGATAAAAGCGTATCGACTTTCGACTTTACCAAACCCCGATTATATTGATGTAGATCCTGACGATTTACCTTATGACGAAAATTAAAATTTAGAAATTATGCAATCAAATTTTGAATGGTTCAGAACGTTTAAAGCAATTTACGAAACTGGAACTTTATCTGCTGCTGCACAACAATTATTTATTTCACAACCTGGTGTTATCTTACATCTCAATTCGTTAGAAGCCTATACAGGCTACAAATTATTTGATCGATCGGCGCGAAAAATGGTTCCGACTGAAAAAGGAAAAATTTTGTATAATTTTATTTTAGAACCGATTCAAAAATTAGCTGCTGCGGAGCAACATTTTTGGAAAGAAAATTTTAAAGAACATCCAGATTTCAAACCAAATTATATTGTCCCAAATATCAGTTCTATTATTCGTTGTTTGAGCGATGGAAATGGCTTTTCTATTGTTCCCGACTTTTTATGTCAAGAAGCACTAAATTCTGGTAAAATAAAATTGGTTTGGCAAGGTGAAAAACCGTTGGAAAATACACTTTATTTTGGATCTAGAAAAAATACGATTTACGAAAAAGAAATTGCGCAATTACAACAGATTTTCGAGAATAAATGGTGTAAAGATTTGGGTTAAATACTTCCCAAATCTTTGAAAAATGCAACCAATTGATGATTACTTGTAATTTGTAGCGACTCTTTTAATGAGCCCAATCTCTTTTCTACACTACTTAGACTTGCAGGTTTGATATTATTTTGTTTTAAGTGATTTGAAATATCTTTTAGCAAAATTCCATTCGAAAGCAAAGAAACTAACGTAACATCATACGAAGTTATTTCATACGTATTTTTTTGTTTGATACTACGTTTCATGTCCAATTCCAAATGCATTCCGCCCGCAAAAACAGTTTGTATCGCTTTTTTCAACTCTTTCGAATCTTCTCTTCCTTTCGCCACAAACCCATCTATATGGTATTCCTTGAAAAGATTATCCACCATATCCGCTTTCTTTTCTACCGAAAAAACAATCATTTTCAAATTTGGCTGAATTGCTTTTACAGCTTCAATTAAATCTCTTCCTCCTTTCAAGTTTTGCTCGCGGTGATCTTCTTCAAAAGACAAATCAGAAATCAATAAATCATAAGGTTGATTGTCGTGCAATGCTTTTTTCACTTTCAAGAATGCATCATCACAATAAAAAGCATAATCAGGATTTTCTACATGTAAATCTTTTAAAACTTTCTGAATTGAAATATTAAAACTCTCAAAATCTTCTGCAATTAATACTTTTTTAAACATACTTTTTATTTAGGTTATTGAATTGGAAATATGATCTTAATTTTTAGACCATTCACATTTTCAGTTTCAAAAATAACATCTCCGTTTAGATTAGAAATACGTGAAACCGTATTTTGCAAACCATTTTTAGGTTTTAAGTCCGAAATCCCAATTCCATTATCTGAATAATTGATAATAATTTGTTGGTTTTCTTCTTTAAAATTTAGTATAACTCGTGAAGCTTCGCTATGTTTTTTCATGTTCGTCAACAATTCTTGCATCACTAAGAAAACCTCTGTTTTAGCATAATCTTTTACGTTTCTCCAAAGTTCTTTTTCATTTCCAATCAAATATATTTTGACTTGTTCCGAATCATAAGAACTTATCAATTGTGCTAATTTTTCTGCAAAATTTTCTTGTTGATTTTCATCGATTTTGTCATAAGAAATATCGCGCGAAATTTCATAAACAACTTCCAATTTATCTAAAATTTGATCACGATTAAATTCTGATTTATTCTCAATATCAGACATCACATGATAAATTCCGTTCGCCACTTTATCGTGTACTTTTTTAGAATATTTCAATTCTGTTTTTTTGACTTCCAAAACCTTTTCTTGTTGCAACAAAACTTTCTCTTGCTCTAATTTTTGCTTTCTTTTTCTGTATAAAAAATATCCAAAAACAAACAAAACGATCAATAAACCGATTAGAATATAAAGTTTTAAAATATCATTTTTCTTCTTTTCATTCTCTGCTTCAGCTTTCAAAAAATCTGCACGATTTTTCTCCGAATCATAACGCACCAACGCAAATTGATTTTTCGCTCTGTTACGTTCTAACTGAATACTATCGTTTAGCTTTTGATAAGCTTCAAAATATTGTTTTGCATTTGTAGGATTTTCTAATAAAATAAGTTGTTGATAAACTTCTAATTTATCGCCCACACTCTTATTTTCGAAAGCAATTTGTTTTCTTTTATAAGCATAGTCCAAGGCTTTTTTATGATCTAAATTTGAAAAATAATCTGTTAAATGCGCATAACTTGCATTTTGTCCCCACAAATCATTTTCCTTTAATCTAATATTTAACGCTTTATTTAATTCATTTATAACATTGGACTTATTGTCTTTTAACCATTTGGTATATGCTAAATTATCAGTAATTCGCGCATATTCTTTTGGATTTTCAATTGTATTCTTATCTTTTAGTAATTCTTGGTAAATCTTTATCGCTTCATCATACTGCTTATCGTAACGATAACTATTTGCAATGTTATTTTGATTGATAATATAAACATCTTTTTCTTTAGAAAAATCAATTGCTTTTTGATAATAATCTATAGCATCATTAAAATTTCCTAAATCATGAGAAGTTTGCCCTAAAATATTATATGCACTAGAAAGTGTTTCTTTTTCTTCACTTATTTTAGGGTTTAATAATTTTACCGAAGAAATAATTAATTCTTGGCTTCCAAACCAATCTCCTTGATCTTTAGAAATAAAAGCCATATTTATCAAACATTTTGATGCTTGATGTTTGTTATTCAGTTTTATAAATTCTGAATATGCTTTATTAAAATAAACATAAGCACTATCATTCTCTTGTTTTTCATAAAACTTCCATGCTTTATCATAAGCTTTATTATCTAAATTATCCTGCTCAATCTCTTTGTTTTTAGACTGTTGACATGAAATAATAAAAAGTATAAAATAAAAAAATAAAATTTTTCTCAAATCTCCATATTTACAACCTAAAGCTAAACAAAAAACGGATAGATTACTCTATCCGTTGATGATTTATTTTTTCACAGGAACATCCCCTTTTTCTCCATTTGTATCACCGTCTATACTATCGGTTGATGTTTGTACAACTGGATGTTGATCTTGTGAAATTGTGTTTGCATTTTGATTTGGAAAAAAGAATCCCAATAAAGCGAATAATAATTGTAACATAGCTTAAATTTTTAATTTTTTGATATAGGTGCTCTTCCTCGCAAAACAGATTGCGAATAGTGTACACGAGAAAAAAAGAAGCGCTTCTTTAGTGGGAAGTTTTTTGTAGTCTTGAGAACAATTCAGGAAAAATGCTTCCCTTCAAATCACCTCAACTATTTTCGAGACTACGTTTTCAGAAATCAAGTTTTTTGTTTTTGTTTTGATTTCTACTGCAAAGTAAATACAGAACACAAAGTCGCTGTTAGACAAACAATGGACAAGTTTTGGACAATTATTGGACAGCCCGTTTTACGGGAAACCGTAATTTATTTTATCCAAAATTTGTCTACTTTGTAAAAGAATTAAAAGCGAAATGTCTACAAAAAAAGATCTATTCGAAAAAGTTTTTGAGAAAGCAAAAAATGAATGTGGGAGTTCAAGTAAAAATGGAATGTCTGTTCATTTAGAAAAAGTAATTTCAGATGATTATAATTATCCTATAACAAGCAAATCTTTCTCTCGACATTTTGATGATTTCGTGAAAGAAAACAATTTAAAGAAGGAAATAAGTCCTGATTTATTAAACATTCTTTCTTATTATATCGGTTATGAAAGTTTTGGAGATTTTAATCAAAAAAATCAGCTGATAAAAAGTGATGAAAAAGAAGTTAATGTAGAAGAAATCGTATCCGTAGAACTAATAGTAGATGATAATATTTCTGCAGAAGCAGAAATTATTAATCTTCCATCAAAAAAGAATAATTTCTTTGAGAAAATAAAACTTCAACGAAATAAAGTAATTGCTGGAAGTGGCATTGCAACTATTTTGGCTAGCGTAGGATTATTTCTTAATTCAATCAATCAAAATTCGTCTTGTATGATTTGGAAAGAAAATCATTATGAAGAAATAGAATGCGAAGAAACTTCGCCTCAAATGAATGCTGTTCCATATAACGAAATTGTTTTTCAATTGAAGAAAATCACAAAACCTGATACTTTAAATTTTGAAAATGCACTTGATAAAGTTTGGTATACAAAGAAAAATGGTGAAGTAGAATTTTATACAAATTACGGTTTACATCCCGAAAATGGCAAAACATTGAAACCTGTCACAAAATATATTTTAACTAAATATGTCTTAAATAATGAACAATAAAAAACACTCAACATGCGAGATGAAGAGTGTTTTGATTGTTAGAAATGATATATAAAATTTAGAAAATTTTAAAAAGAATTCGAATACTAAATGTGATGACTAAAAAAGCTACAGCCAAAATAGCAACTTTCTGAGGTATTTTGCCTGCTAATTTCGCAGCAATTGGCGCTGCTAAAGCTCCTCCAATTATTAAACCTGCAATGATAAAACCATGACTTACGCCCAAAGCTGCAAAAAAAGTCAACGATGCAGAAAGTGTCACAAAAAACTCGGCTAAACTAACTGTTCCTACTACTAAGTTTGATTTTTTTCCTTTTGCTAATAAAGTTGATGTCACGACAGGTCCCCAACCTCCACCACCAAAAGCATCTAAAAAACCTCCAGCAAATCCTAAAAATCCAACCCGTTTTACTTTTTTGCGTTCGATTTTTTTTCTGAATGCTAAAATAATTAATCGAATTCCGATGATCAACGTATACGAAGCTAAAATTCCGTAAGTAATTGTTTCATATTTGTTTCCCAAATAAACCAATAATAATGATCCCGAAACTGCTCCAATAACACCTGGAATAGCCAATGCCAATAATAATTTTTTGTTTACATTTCCAAATCTATAATGCGAAAAACCACTAATTCCGCTCGAAAACATTTCGGCAGTATGAATACTACCACTTATTGAAGGTAAATTAACGCCAAACAACATCATGCTTGTAGAACAGGTTACACCATATCCCAAACCAACGGCTCCGTCGACCATTTGAGCGAAAAAACCAACCGCCAACATAATGTAAAAAACATTTGGAATGTGAATCACAAAATCTTTCGCTTCCGAAAAACTCACGATTGATGACAAAGCATATCCTAAGAATAATGCAAAAAATATCAATGTAATTTCGGTTACTAAACGTTTGTATTTTTTAGTCGATTTTTTTCCTTCAAAAGAAGAAGTTAAATGATTCAAATCAGTTAGTTTTTGATTAAAATCTCCTTTGTGACTATTTCTAATTTTATTTAAACTTTCAATGTTTTCATCAATTGAATCTGGAATAACATCAGAAAAATATTCTCTCAAACGTTTTGCCATAACAGGAGATTGTCCATTTGTAGAAATCGCAATTTTAAGATGACCTTTATTCACAATCGAACCTAAATAAAAATCGCACAAATCGGGCTGATCAGCTGCATTAACCAAAATTCCTTTTGCATTTGCTTTTTGCTTCACTTCTCTCGAAGTTTCATTATTATCGGTTGCGACAATCACTAAATCTATATTTTCCAAATCACTCGATTCGAACGCATGAGTTTCGTATTTAATTGATGGATATTGTGAAAAAACATCTTTCAATTCTTGTTTAAAATCCTTTGCTACAACTTTCAAATTAATCGAAGGATTTTGTTTGATTAGCGTCGAAACCTTTTCTAATCCTACATTTCCTCCGCCAACAATCAGGAAGCGCAAATGTTCTGTTTTTAAAAATATCGGGAATAAATTATTTTTCATTGTTCTTAAAGCGATTTAACTAATTAACCGAAAAATATTTTCGATAGGTAAAATCTCCGAATGTTTCATTGTCTATTTTTTCTTTTGTATAACTTTCGAAAACTTGGTCTAACTCATTCAAAATCTCAGTTTCATTGACTTTTTCTTTGTAAATTTTGTTCAAACGAACACCATATCGATCTCCTCCCAACATCAGATTATAATGTCCAGCAGAAGTTCCGACAAAACCAATCTCCGAAACATACGAACGACCGCAACCATTTGGACAGCCCGTCATACGAATAGAAATATCATCATTTTGAAGTTGATGTTTTTCTAGCAAAGGCTCTATTTTAGTTACTAATTCTGGTAAATAACGCTGTGCTTCCGCCAGAGCCAATGGACAAGTTGGTAAAGCCACGCATGCCATCGAATTTTTTCGAAGTTCACTAATATCTTTGTGAATAGAATATTTTTCTAAAAGCTGTTCAACTTTAGCTTTATTTTCAGTAGAAATCTCACCTAACAATAAATTTTGATTCGCTGTAAAAATAAAATTATTGATATTTAATAAAGCCAATTCATGTAAAAATGCTTTCTGATTAGGCTGTACAACTCCATTCTCCACAAATAAAGTGTAATACCACGTTTTATTATTCACTTGTCGCCAATCATAAATATCAGAACGCTCCGTAAATTGATAGGGCTGAGAAGACTTTAATTTAAAACCAACACGTTTTTCTAATTCAGACTTGAAACCATCAACTGTTAATTTATCAACTGTATACTTTAGTCTCGCTAATTTTCGATCGCCACGATTCCCAAAATCACGCTGAATTGTCAACACTTCATAAGCAACTTTCAACACTTTTTCTTCAGAATCAACAAAACCAATTTCGGTTGCTAAACGCGAATATGTATTTGGATTTCCGTGAGTTGTAGACAAACCTCCACCAACAGCGATATTGAAACCTTTCAATTCATTATTTTCGATAATCGCAATCAGTCCCAAATCATTTGCAAAAACATCTACATCATTAGTTGGCGGAATAGCGATTGCAATTTTAAATTTTCGAGGTAAATAGCGGTCTTCGTATAACTCATCTTTCTCAGTTTCTCGCTCATAAATCTTTTCATTATCTACAAAAATTTCGTAATACGCTTGGGTTTTAGGCAACAAATGTTTAGATAACTTATCTGCATACGCATGAATTTGAGCGTGAATAGGTGAAACCAAAGGGTGAGAACTCGCAATTACATTTCTGTTCACATCACCACAAGCCGCAATAGAATCTAACTTTGCTTGGTCAAAAGATTGTAAAGTTGGGCGCAATTGATGTTTCAAAATTCCGTGCAATTGAATGGTTTGACGCGTTGTAATTTTCAAAACGCCTGTTCCATATTGTTCAGAAGTTTCATGAATTGCCAACCACTTATCAGCGTCAATAATTCCACCCGGAATACGCAAACGAATCATAAACGAATACAATTTGTCTAACTTTTTTTCTGCGCGTTCTTCTCGTCTATCGCGATCATCTTGCACATACATTCCGTGAAATTTCACCAAAGCTTCGTCATCTGCACGTACATTTCCAGTGTGATTATCTAGCTCTATACTTTCTTTTAACGTACCGCGAAGTCCGTCACTTTTTATTTTAATTCCTTCTATAGGAGATTGTTTTTCTATACTCATTTTATTAGTTATTGGTTGATTAGTAAACATCTTTTTGGTAGCGACCTTCTTCTTCCAATTGTTCCAGAAAATTTTTCGCTGAAACCTCATCTTGATTTGATTCTTTTGCTATTAATTCGATCAAAGCACTTTCTACATCTGTACTCATTCCGTCTTTTTGACCGCAGACATACAAATACGCACCTTCGTTTAACCAATTGTAAAGTTCTTTTCCTCGTTCTTTCACTCGATCTTGCACATAAATTTTATGTTTTTGATCTCTCGAAAAAGCTGTATCTAATTTGCTTAAAACTCCTGTTGAAAGCCATTCCTGAATTTCAGTTTGATAATAGAAATCCGAAACAAAATGTTGCTCACCAAAAAACAACCAGTTTTTACCTTCTGCGCCAATTGCATCGCGATGTGTCAAAAAACTACGAAAAGGCGCAATTCCAGTTCCCGGACCAATCATAATCACCGACTGATTTTCATCTGGAAGTTTGAAGTTTTTATTTTTATGAATGTAAAATTCTATGGATTTATCTTGCTCAAAATCTGCTAAAAACTGAGAACATAATCCAGTTTTTTGTTGATCTGAAACTGAAAAAGTATTCAGACTAACCGTTAAATGAATTTCGTTATCATGTGCTTCATTCGATGATGAAATCGAATATAAACGTGGCGCAATCGGATGCAAAAGATCTAAAATATCATCAAATTTCATTGTAGATTCTGACGAATAATATTTTGATAATAAATCAATTAAATCAATCTTAGTTTCAAGAATTTCTACATTCAAAATTGTTGCAAATTGATCGATTGATTTTTTAGAAAGTGCTCTAATATTTTTTTCTTCAAGTTCTTTTGCGCGATTTTCTTCATTGAAAAATTTTGCAATCGTTAAAATTTCGGTTTGATTATTTTTTGGATAAACACCCAAAGCATCGCCAGGTTCGTAATCTACTTGCTCATCAACTGCAATTTCGATATGATATGTTTCTTTGTTTGAACCTCTATCGTTCAAAACAATTTTATGCTTTACAATTCCTTCGTACGATTTTTTCTGCGTAGAAGAACTTTGTAATTTTTGAGGTTGAACATTTGTTGAACTTCTTTCTGATTGAATAGTTTTTAAAATTTCAGCAAACCAATTTTCGGCAATTTCCTGATAATCTAAATCTACTTTTACCAAATCAAAAACGCGTTGCGCACCAAGTTTTTCGAATAATTCATCAATTTCTTCTCCTGATTTACAAAAAAACGGATAAGACGTATCGCCCAAACCAAAAACAGCAAACTTTGTTTGATTTAATTTTAGGTCAGAATTGCTCAAATTATCATAAAATTTTTGTGCATTTTGAGGTAAATCTCCATCTCCTTGCGTACTAAAAATTAGAATTAAAAATTCTTCTTTTTCAATTTTTTCCAGTGGATATTGAAACGCATCAATCGCTTTGGCTTGAATTTTATTCTTCTTAAAAATTCCAAGTAATTGATTAGCTAATTTCTTCGCATTTCCTGTTTCAGTTCCATAGATTATTGTAGGTTTGATTGAGGTTAAAACTCTTTGTTCTTGCAGTACTTCTTGTGTTTGATTTACAACTAATCCAGCCAAATAACCATTTGTCCAAATAATTTCGTCACGTGATAATTCTTTGACTAAACTTTTTACTAAGTTCAATTTTTCGTTAGCTAGCATAAGAAATTGTTGTTTTATAGTTATCAAAATATGAATTGGAAGTTGGTTGTTCATCTAACCAAGCGAATGATTGATGCAAATTGACAACATGACCAACGATAATTAAAGTTGGTACAAAATCAAAGGTTGGTAAATGATTTTCTACAATATTTTCAAAAGTAAACACTTGCGTTTTCTGATCTGGAGTTGTCGCTTGTTGAATAACTGCTAAACCTTTTTCGGTATCAATTCCATTCAAAATTAACTGATCGGCTAAAGTTTGTAAACGTTGTCCACTCATATAAAAAACCAATGTATCTGACGTTTTTGCCCAATCTTTCCATTGTTTATCGTCAATAGATTTCAAATCGCACAACGTCAACATGCGAACTCCTTTCGAATGATTTCGTGCTGTCAACGGAATTCCCGTGTAAGCAGCAGCACCAAAAGCAGCCGAAATCCCTGGAATTATTTCGTACGGAACATGATTTTTTTTCAAGGTTTCTAATTCGTCCAAAATATTAGAGAAAAGCGAAGCGTCACCTCCTTTCAATCGAACCACTAATTTTCCTTGCATTGCAAACTCAATCATCAAGTCATTGATATCTTTTTGAGGCGTATGAATTCCTTTCGAACATTGTTTTCCGACATAAATAACCAACGCATCTTTCGACGCATATTCATCTATTAACACTGGAGAAACCAAGCGATCTGTCAAAATAACATTCGCTTTTTTGATATAATTTAATGTTTTGAGCGTCACCAATTCTGGATCTCCTGGACCAGCACCGGCCAAAATTACTTTTCCTATTGTTGTTTGCATGTTTGTAATAAATTAGTTGATTGATAAGATTGAATTGATATTTTGAAACCTTTATATTTTAGATAATTTTATTAATGAAATCGTCAATTCGAGTGGAATTTTGTATCGATAAAAAATTATGGAAAATAAAATTCATCTTAGTTCTCGATATAATTTTTATAAATTCATTTCTAAAAATCACTCGAACTGACGAATTTTAGTCAATAAACATTAAAGCTGCGACTGTATTTTTTGTTGTTTCGTCAATCAAAATGGCATTTCCTGTATGAATATTTTCTTTGAAAGAATCGAAAAATAAAGGTTGATTTGTTTTTAAAACCACTTGTCCAATATCATTTAACTTGATTTCTTCAGATGGAATAAATTCCCAATTATTAATATCCCATTGTTGATCGATTGTTTTGATTTTTGCACGAACCGAATGAAAACGATGTTGCAACACATACGTTTTTCCTTGTTGTAATGCATTATTGTCTAACCAACAAATCCACGCTTTTAGCACATTTGTAGTTTGCGGTTCTTCGGAAGTTTTTACAATTGTGTCTCCTCTACTGATATCTATATTATTTTCGAGATGAATCACAACATTTTCTCCTGCTTCAGCATGTTGTACTTCTTCCAAATGACGTTCTATTTTAACAATTTTTGATTCGATATTTGATGGATAAACTTTAATAGAATCCCCAACTTTGTAGGCTCCACTCAAAATTTGCCCCGCATAACCTCTATAATCGTGATGCTCTTCATCTTTTGGACGAATTACCCATTGAACCTGAAAACGAGCTGCTAAATTTTTATCTGTTTCAATCGAAATTGTTTCCAATTGATGCAATAATGTTTCTCCATTGTACCAAGGCGTTTTTGCAGATTTTTCGACAATATTATCGCCAACCAAAGCAGAAACTGGAATAAAAGTTACTTCATCATAATTCAATTGATCTTGAATTTGTTGAAAATTATTTTTTATCTTTTCGAAAATATCTTGTGAATAATCAACCAAATCAATTTTATTAATGGCGATAATTGCTTTTTTAATTCCCATTAACGATCCAATACTTGCATGACGTTTTGTTTGAGAAGTGATTCCTTTACGTGCATCAACCAAAATAATAATCAACTCTGAATTTGAAGCTCCTGTAATCATATTTCGCGTGTATTGCTCATGCCCAGGTGCATCTGCAATAATAAATTTTCGTTTTGCAGTCGAAAAATATTTGTATGCTACATCTATTGTAATTCCTTGTTCACGCTCGGCACGTAAACCATCTGTAATTAAAGACAAATCAATTTCGTCGTCTTCGTTTGATTTACGTTTTTCTAAAACACCTAATTGATCGGTGTGAATACTATTCGAATCGTAAAGTAAACGCCCTATTAAAGTACTTTTACCATCGTCTACGTTTCCTGCTGTTATAAATTTTAATGTATTCATTTTACTTAATTTCTATAGAACTTATAGAGTATTGTTTAAAAAAAATTTGACTTAGAAATAACCTTGTTTTTTACGGTCTTCCATTGCCGATTCTGATAATTGATCGTCCAAACGAGTTTGTCCTCTTTCGCTAATTCTTGTATTGATAATAT
This sequence comes from Empedobacter sp. GD03861, assembly GCF_029840885.1. Taxonomy (NCBI): domain Bacteria; kingdom Pseudomonadati; phylum Bacteroidota; class Flavobacteriia; order Flavobacteriales; family Weeksellaceae; genus Empedobacter; species Empedobacter sp. GD03861. Next base: position 27,770 of record NZ_JAOCDJ010000016.1, on the reverse strand, counting down.
CAGTAATAATATCGTCAATAGTAGAAGAATCTGAAGGTACAGCCGCTGTACACGTCATATCACCAACCGTTCTGTAACGTACTTTTTCTATCACAACTTCATCTTCTGCATTTGGCTGAATAAAATCTGAAGTCGCTATTAATTTATCATTGTAAACAATACATTCGCGCTCATGAGCAAAGTATAAATTTGGCAATTCGATGTTATTTTGTTTGATATAATTCCAAACATCTAATTCTGTCCAATTGCTAATCGGAAAAACACGAACATTATGTCCTTTTTCAATTCTTCCATTCAAAATATTCCACAATTCAGGACGTTGAAGTTTCGGGTCCCATTGGCCAAAATCATCACGAACTGAGAAAATACGCTCTTTTGCACGTGCTTTTTCTTCATCGCGACGAGCTCCTCCAATACATGCATCAAATTCATTTTCTTCAATCACATCTAATAACGCATACGTTTGTAAGGCATTACGAGAAGGAAAACGGCCAGAAGTTTCTTTCAGATTATATTTTTTTATAGCATTTTCTACAGAGGCTACAATCAATTTTTCACCGATTTTATCAACCAAATAATCTCTAAATTTTATCGCTTCAGGAAAATTGTGTCCTGTATCTACGTGTACTAAAGGAAAAGGAAATTTCCCTGGACGAAAGGCTTTCAAAGCTAAATGAATCAAAACAATCGAATCTTTTCCTCCTGAAAATAACAATGCTGGACGCTCAAATTGAGCAGCTGTTTCTCTCAGAATATAGATTGCTTCGTCTTCTAATTGATTTAAATAATTTTTTTCTTGACTTGACATTCTTTCTAACTTTCTAACTTATTTTTTGACAATAAAAAACTCCTCAAAATTTTGGAGGAGTTCATGAACTATTATTTTCGTAATTAATACATCACAACATATTCCTCCTCTTGTAAAGAGCGACACATATACATTGACATATTAAATACTATTTTTTTCATTTTTCTTGTTTCATTTCTGAGTTCAAAATTATATTATTTTTCTAAATAAATATAATTAATAGAATAATTTAAATAACAAACCTATTTTTTAAACAATTTAAAGAAAATTATCCTAAATAAATTTATTCAATAAAATAATAATCTATAAAACCGATAGATTTTATGTTGTAAAAGTAAAAATTTTATTTAAAATACAAAGATTGATTCCAAAAAAAGATAAAAAATTGAATATTTCGGGGACTTCCTTACCTTTGCAAAATGTCAAGAAAAGCGAAACAAAAAATCATATTAAATAATATAGAAGTTTTACGTGCTGGTGCAAAAGGTGTATCGGTTGGTAAAACAGAGGAAGGGAAAACGGTTCTGATAAAAGGCGCAATTCCAGGAGACGTTGTAGATGTACACGTTTTGAAGAAAAAAAGCAGCTATTTAGAAGGACAAGCAATCGAAATTCACACAAAATCTCCTTATCGCGTTCAGCCAGAATGTGAGCATTTTGGTGTTTGCGGTGGTTGTAAATGGCAAGATATGAGCTATGATGCGCAATTAAAATTTAAGCATGACGAAGTGGTTAACAATTTGGTTCGTATCGGAGGTTTCAAAGATTTAGATGCTGAAATTGTTCCAATTTTAGGTTCTAAAGAACAATATTTTTACCGTAATAAATTAGAGTTTACTTTTTCTAATGCACGTTGGTTAACGTTAGAAGAAATTCAATCAGGTAAAGAATTTGACGACCGCGACGTAGTTGGATTCCATATTCCTGGCGCTTGGTCTAAAGTTTTGGATGTTACAAAATGTCACTTACAACGTGATCCTTCGAATGCGATTCGTGTCGAAGCAAAACGATTTGCATTAGAACATCACTTGGATTTCTTTGACTTAAAAAATCAAGAAGGTTTGTTGAGAACGTTAATGATTCGTACTTCTCAGAATGGACAAGTAATGGTTTTAGTTCAATTCTTCCGCGAAGAGAAAGAAAATCGTGAAGCTTTCTTACAAAACCTAAAAGATAAATTCCCTGAAATCACATCTTTATTGTATGCGATTAATCCAAAACAAAACGATTCTGTTTATGATTTAGATATCGAAGTTTTTGCTGGAGATGATCATATTATGGAAAAGATGGAAGATTTGAACTTCAAAATTGGTCCAAAATCTTTCTATCAAACAAATCCAGAACAAGCTTACGAATTATATAAATTAACACGTGATTTTGCAGGTTTAACTGGAGATGAATTAGTATACGATTTATATACTGGAACTGGAACGATTGCGCAATTCGTTTCGAAAAAAGCGAAAAAAGTAGTTGGTGTAGAATCTGTTCAAGAAGCAATTGATGCAGCAAAAGCGGCAGCAAAATTTAATGGAATTGATAATTGTGATTTCTATTGTGGTGACATGAAAGATGTCTTGAATCAAGATTTCATTAACGAACACGGAATTCCAGATGTAATTATTACTGATCCTCCACGTGATGGAATGCATAAAAAAGTGGTTGAAAATATTTTGTTTATGAATCCTAAACGTGTTGTTTATGTTTCGTGTAACTCTGCTACACAAGCGCGCGATTTAGAATTGATGAAAGATCAATATAAAATTGTTAAAGTTCAACCAGTTGATATGTTTCCACAAACACATCATGTAGAAAATATTGTACTTTTAGAGCGAATTTAAAATTCAATCAAAAAAAAATGAAAAATATTCAACGTTTTCTAGCCTACTCAATTTTTGCTTCTATAATTTCTTTAGCATTTTATAGTTGCGAAGATGATGATATTTGTACCGACGAAGGTGATGTTCCACGCATGGTTGCTAATATGTATTATGATGGAACTAATGTTCCTTTGGAAGATTCTATTTATTATTGGGCTTATGTTTATAATGATTCGATTACGAAAGGAATTAGAGAAGCTACAGGAACGAGTAAAGATACTGTCTTAATCGAAAAAAATTCTGCTTTAGGAAAAACGAGTTTCGGAATTGCTTTGCGTCAAAATAGTAAAAAAGAGATTTACTATACTATAGCGCAAGGTCCAGATATAGATGTAAAAGATTCTATAACGGGTAAAGTCATCAGAACAATTCCTGCAAAACGTGATCGATTGATTTTAAAATACGATACGCTTGGAAATGGCTATACTTCTAAAGCTTGTGGTTTTGGATTAACTTTTAAAGGAGTTGATGTAAAATTGGTAACAAAAACTGGAAATGGAGCTGGAAATTGGATAAAGAAAATAGAAACTGTAAATACTGAAATTAAAGATGGTTCGACAACTATTATTAAGCTTTTTGCTGACGAGCGCAATTAATTTTGCATTTGGTCAAGAAAATAAAACTGATTCGACAAAAGTTTCCGTTACAGATTCTATTCCAAAGAAAAAACACCATGATATTTTTATCGGTGTAGATGTTTTCAATCCGATTGTTTCTGCTTTCAACGATAAAAAAGGTGTTAGTGCTTATGCTTCTTATCAAATCAATAATAAGTGGCATGCTGTTGTAGAAGCTGGTTTCGAGAAAAATAAGTTCGATGAAATCAATTGGAATGTTGATGTTGACGGCGTTTTTGCAAAACTTGGTGCAAACTGGTTTATAACGCAAGATGTAGAAAATCAATCGAACGGAATTTACATTGGTGGACGAATTGCGTATTCTAAATATTCGCAAACCATTAATAGTTATCCGATTAGAGATTTACAATCTAATGAGATTACAGGAACAGGAAGTTTGCCAAAAGCGAATGTAAGCAGTTATTGGATAGAAGCTGTGGTTGGTGGACGTGTAGAGATTTTCAAGAATTTTTATGGTGAATTAGCCTTGCATCCTGCAGCTTATATTGGTGGTAAAAAAGATCAAGGAATTGATCCTTTGGTTATTCCTGGTTATGGGAAATATAGTGGTCCTTTTAATATGCCTGTTTTTTGGGGAATTGCTTATAAGATAAAGTAAAACTAAGGTTAAGATTTAGACTAAAGTTAAGATAAAGTATACAAAAAAAGGAACTCTAAATTGAGTTCCTTTTATGTTGATGCGAAGCTGAAATGAATTCAGCTTGACATTCTTTCTCTACATTATCATTAATAATCCTTAAATTAGTTTATCTAACGAAGTCATCCTGAACTCGTTTCAGGAACATATCATATAAGGAATTCTTATGAAAATATATTATGTTTATATACTTACAAACAAATATCGAACTGTTTTCTATATTGGAGTTACCAACAATTTAATTAAAAGAATAGAAGCTCATAAAGAAGGAATTGGTTCAGCTTTCACTCAAAAATACAATGTAAAATCATTAATTTATTTTGAAGATTTTACTTCAATTAGTCAAGATATGTTAAGAGAAAAGCAATTGAAAAATTGGAAACGGGAATGGAAAATTAATTTAATTAAATCTAAAAATCCAAATTTAGAAGATATTAGTATTCTATAATAAACAAAAAAGGAACTCTAAATTGAGTTCCTTTTTATATGTTCTAAAAAGATTTATAGATTAATCCAAAACCTTTGCTCCTTTTACTTTTTGATTCGTTAAAGCAATATCCAAAACTTCTTTCATTTCTTTTACAAAATGAAAAGTCATTCCTTTTACGTATTCTGCTTTAATTTCTTCAATATCTTTTCGGTTATCTTCGCACAAAATAATTTCTTTGATATTTGCACGTTTTGCCGCTAAAATTTTCTCTTTAATTCCGCCAACTGGCAACACTTTTCCACGAAGCGTGATCTCACCTGTCATTGCTAATTTTGCTTTTACTTTTCGTTGTGTAAAAGACGAAACCAAAGACGTCAACATTGTAATTCCGGCAGATGGTCCATCTTTTGGCGTTGCTCCTTCCGGAACGTGAATATGAACTTTATAATTCTCGAAAACTTCTGGTTTAATTCCCAATTCATCCGCATGCGATTTGATGTATTCTAATGCAATTGTTGCAGATTCTTTCATCACAGTTCCTAAATTTCCTGTGATAGAAAGTCCACCATTTTTTGCTTTCGATAAAATAGATTCGATAAACAATATATCCCCTCCAACACTTGTCCAAGCTAAACCAACCACAACACCTGGAACTTCATTGTTCTCGTATTGATCTGGCGTAATAGAAGGACCTAAGATTTTCGAAATATCTTCAATTGAATATTTAGTATTAAATTCTTCTTCCAACGCAATATGTTTTGCAGCTGAACGAACTAATTTCGCAACTTTCTGATTCAATTTACGAACACCAGATTCACGCGTATAACCTGTTATTAAATATTCGATTTCTTTTTTTCCTAACACAACATCTTTCTCTTTCAAGCCATGTTCTGTTAGTTGTTTTGGTAAAAGGTGACGTTTTACGATTTCAGATTTTTCCTCGATTGTATAACCTGCAATATTAATCATCTCCATACGATCACGTAACGGACTTGGAATATCTCCAATATTATTGGCTGTCGCTATGAAAAATACTTTCGATAAATCGTAGCCAATTTCTAAGAAATTATCATAAAAAGTTGAATTTTGCTCTGGATCTAAAACCTCTAACATTGCTGATGAAGGATCTCCATGCGCACTAGCCGACATTTTATCAATCTCATCTAAAACAAAAACCGGATTCGACGATTCAGATTTTTTGATTGACTGTAAAATTCTTCCTGGCATCGCTCCAATATAGGTTTTACGATGACCACGAATCTCAGATTCGTCGTGTAAACCACCCAACGACATACGTACATATTTGCGCCCAATCGCTTCTGAAATAGATTTCCCCAACGATGTTTTACCAACACCCGGAGGTCCATATAAACAAAGAATTGGCGAACGCATATCCCCTTTCAATTTCAACACAGCAAGATGCTCCAAAATGCGTTCTTTCACATCTTCTAAACCATAATGATCATGATCTAAAATTTTCTTTGCATTCTTGATATCAAAGTTATCTTTCGTCAAGGTATTCCAAGGTAAATCCAACATAAATTCAAGGTAATTACGCTGAATATTATGCTCTGGCATTTGCGGATTTAGACGAGAAAGACGGTTGATTTCTTTATCAAAATGATTTGCTACATCTTCGCTCCAACTTTTCGTTAAAGAACGTTTGCGCATTTCATTAATTTCTTCTTCTGTCGAATTTCCTCCTAATTCTTCTTGAATCGATTTGATTTGTTGATTTAAGAAATATTCTTTTTGTTGTTGATCTAATTCTTTGCGAACTTTATTCTGAATCGTATTCTTCAACTCCAATTTCTGAAGCTCAACATTCATAAAACGCATCACTTCCATTGCCCGAAGTTTCATATCAGAAATTTCTAACAACAACTGTTTTTCATCTAAACTCAACGTCAAATTAGACGCTACAAAGTTGATTAGAAATGTATTACTTTCGATACTTTTTATAGCTCCTGCAGCTTCCGAAGGCAACATTGGATTTTCTTCTACAATCTGAAAAGCTAAATCACGAATTGATTCAATAATAATTGGATATTCTTTGTTGCGTGATGTCGGAACTTTTTCTGTCAAAATTTCTACTTCAGCCTTGAAATAAGGATCATTTGATACAAATTCTTTAACTTTGAAGCGTTTCATCCCTTGTAAAATCACCGTAATGTTTCCATCTGGCAATTTTATCATTCGCATGATTTTCGCAACTGTACCAACTGTATACAAATCGTCTTGTGTAGGATCTTCCACAGCAATTTCTTTCTGCGAAAGCACTCCAATAATGCGATCTTCTTTGTAAGCTTGTGTTAAAAGTTGTATAGATTTATCTCTACCCGCGGTAATTGGCGCAACCACACCCGGAAATAAGACAGTGTTTCTTAACGATAAAATAGGCAATACCGAAGAAATATCTTGCTTATTTAGCTTACTTTCTTCGTCTTTACTCATCAAAGGAATTAATTCGATTTCTTCTTCCATTACTTGTGCTAATGACAAATTGTCTATGTTCATAATTTTTTTATACGTTCAAAGTGTCAGTAAAACTATTTTTAACTGACGAAAGCCTTTCATAATAACAACATTATTAAGATTTGAATCTTGTCTAAAGCATTTAGAAAAGCGAGTATAAATAAGTCAAACGTTATGCCAATAAAATATATTGTCAGTTTTTCAATAAAGGTTTTGAATGAGGATGAATAAAAAAAATCGGGATTTACCCGATTTTAGATTTTGCAATTACTTTGCGGTACAATTCTTCATATTGCGGAAGAATATTCGTTTTATCAAATCGTATCGCTTGTTCTTTTGCTTGATAACTAAACTCTGCCAAACGCTTTTCGTCCTCTAAAATATAAATCGCTTTTTCTGCCATCATTTCGATATCTCCTACTGGGCAAACAAAACCAGTGACTCCGTTAATATTTACTTCTGGAATTCCGCCTGCATTGGACGAAATAACCGGAACACTTGCCGCCATAGCTTCAAGTGCTGCCAATCCAAAACTTTCTTGTTCAGACGGTAAAAGGAATAAATCTGCCGCTTTCAAAACATCATTCAAGTCACTTACCATTCCAAGACTTTTCACTTTATCTTGAATTCCAAATTCTTGAATCATTTGATCCGCCATATCCCATTCAGGACCTTCTCCAGCAATAATCAATTTCGATGGAATTTGTTTCTGGATCAAATTAAACGTTCCAATTACATCTTCAATACGTTTTACCTTTCTCAAGTTTGAAGTGTGCAAAATTACCTTCTCTTTTGGTTGCGCAAAATTATCACGACAACACACACATTTCTCTGGCAAATATTGATCATTATCAATAAAATTTGGCACTACTTCTATTTCATTTGTAATGTCAAATGCTTGTAAAGTATCTTGTTTCAAACTTTCGGAAACTGACGTTACAGCATCCGATTCATTGATCGAAAACTCAACAGCCGTTTTATACACAGGATGTTTCCCTACCAACGTAATATCTGTTCCGTGCAACGTTGTTACAATTGGTAATTTATACCCCTTTCGAGCCAACATTTGTTTCGTAAAATACGCCGCATACGCATGCGGGATCGCATAATGTACATGAACCAAATCTAATTCGTAATGCAAAACTTTATCATACAAAATTGTACTCAACGCCAAATCGTATGGCTGATATTGAAACAATGGATACGTTTCGACATGAATTCGATGAAAGTATATATTTGGTAATTTGATGTTTAATCTCGCAGGAACATTTGTGCTAAAAAAATGTACTTCATGACCTTTTTCCGCTAAATCCATTCCCAGTTCTGTTGCCACAATTCCACTCCCTCCATAGGTTGGATAGCATACAATTCCTATTTTCATTCGCGATTTTTATTTAGACAAATTTAAGGTAAAATTGCTTCATAAATTACTTGTCGAATATTTTCTCTCACTTTTTTAATGGAAAGATAATTTGGCTCGACAGTTTCATTGACACGATTCGAAAGAAAAATATACACTATATTATATTTAGGATCAGCCCAAACCATAGATCCAGTAAAACCTGTATGACCAAAACTTTCGACAGATGGGCCAACTTTAGAAATATGTTGCATTTTATCAAAACCAGCTCCACGATGATTTCCTTTGAATTGTTGTTTTGTAAATTCCGCAACTATCTCTGGCTTCAAATAAACCTCATCGCCATATTCTCCACCATTCAAATACATTTGCATCAATTTTGCCAAATCAATCGAGTTAGAGAATAAACCAGCATGACCAGCAATTCCGCCCATCATCGCAGCTCCTTGATCGTGTACAAAACCATGTACCAATTGATTTCTATAGGTTTTGTCGTATTCGGTTGGAATAATATCTTCTAAACTAAATTTTTCTTTTGGATTAAAAGTTGTGCGATACATTCCCAATGATTGATAAAATTTTTCTTGTGTCAGTTGATTCAAATCTTTCCCAAAATCCTTTTCTAATTTCTTCTTGAAAATATAATAGCCTAAGTCTGAGTATTCGTATGATTTACGGCCTAAAGATGATTTATAAATATCTTCGTAAATCGTATCTTTAATAGAGTTGATAATATAAATGTTATCTGTAACTTTTATCTGATGTTCCTCATCTTGCTTTCTCGAATAGAAATCTAAATATAATCGCGCATTTTTTACATTGACAGTTTCATTGTAAAAACCAATCCATGGCTTAAGACCAGCTTGATGCGCTAATACTTCACGAACTTTTAAGGAAGATTTGTTCGAGTTTTTTGCATCATTATCAATTTCTCCAATTGTTTGCTCAAGGTTTAATTTTCCTTCGTTTACCTCCAGCATCAACAAAGGCAACGTCGCCGTCACCTTTGTTACAGAAGCGACATCATATAAATCTGTCCACTTCACTTTTTTTAAAGAATTTTTATCTTGAGTTCCAAAGCTTTTATCATACACGATTTTCCCGTCTTTTGCGACTAAAATTTGCATTCCAGGCGTGTAATGATTTGCAATTGCTTCTTCGGCAAGTTTATCTATTTCTAAGAGTTTTTTTTTCCTAAATTCACATTTTCAGGTGCAGTAAATCCTAAACGTTTGATGTGTTTTGTTACAATTCCTTGCCCTTCTTTCAAGTTTTGATTGATATCTACCGGAAATGTTCCATCTGCATCAATTGCTCCAAAAATAACTTGCGCAGCAGCTGCTTGCGCATCTTTTGTATTTTGATAATGAACTGTAACCGCATCTAAATTTGATAAATCAAGATCTTTCAAACCATAAGGACTTGTGAATAATGAGAAGATTTTCTTTTTATCTTTTGGTAATGCTTTCAAAATTGCTTTCGAGTTATCTGACAATTTATATGGTTTGTAAACCGTTTCATTCGATAAAAACGCTCCCGAAATAATCACATCATAATCATTCAATAAATTGATCTGATTTGGATTTGAAATCTTCACCAACTCAACATTTGTATATTTTTGTAAATGTCTCAAAAATTGATCATAATCTGTTTGTTCAAGGGGAACAAAAGCTATTTTTTGATTCAATTTTTTAATTGGTAAAAGTTTGTGTTCATTCTTTACAACTGTCGAAGCTTTCTCAAAAATTTTAGTTGTTAACGCTAAATTTTCAGGAGAATTTAAATCTTCTAAAACATTTGCAGAATTTAAAGTTTTTATTTCATTTAAACCTGTAATATATTTTGCCATCAAAATTTTCTTCACACTTTCTTCTAAACGTGCTTCAGAAATCTGACCTTTATTTATTGCATCAATAATTTTTTGTTTCCCAACGTGTACATTTTGCGAAAACAATAAAATATCATTTCCCGCTACAAATGCTCTATAATCTACATCACCAGCAGGAAACATTTTTGCTACACCATCCATATTCAACGCATCTGTAATCACAATTCCTTTGAATTGTAATTCTCCTTTCAAATAATCTGTAATAATATTTTTTGACAACGTCGAAGGCATTTTTGGATCTGGTTCTAAAGCTGGAACATTTAGATGCGCCACCATAATTGACTGTACACCTTCATCAATCATTTTCTTGAAAGGTGCAATGTGATATTTCTCTAAATCTGCTTTATTATCTGGAATCAACGGCAAAACTTTGTGCGAATCTTGATCTGTATTTCCATGTCCAGGAAAATGTTTTGCAGACGATAATACGTTTTGCGCACGCATTCCATCCATATAAGCAATTCCTTTTTCTGCAACTCGATCTGGATTTGAACCAAAAGAACGATTCCCGATAATTGGGTTATTTGGATTAACATTGACATCAACTGAAGGTGAAAAATTAAACTGAACACCCATTCTGTTCGCTTGTATACCAATTTGTTTTCCAACTTGATACACCAACTTATTATTGCGTAGAGCACCAAGCGTCATATTCCAAGGAAAACGCTCCACTCCTTTCAAACGCATTGCCAATCCCCATTCTGCATCCATTCCAATTAACAATGGAATTTTAGAAATAGATTGAAATTTATTTGTCAACTCAATTTGATGAGCCGCTTGATCTTGCATAAAAATTAATCCTCCGATATGTTCTTCTTCAATTAATTTTTGAATATCATTTTCATGCACCACATCTCTATTTGTATAGGCTGCAACGATAAATAACTGACCTACTTTTTCTTCCAATGACATTGAATTATACTTCTCATTCACCCATTTCATCTGAATAGAATCTTTGTACAATGGCGAAACGTGTTGCGCTTTCGAAGCTATAGGTAAAATAATTGTTAAGAATACGTATGCGATTACTCTTTTCATTCCGGAATAAATTAATTTTGCTTGTTTTTTCTTTTTTAGAAACATTTTTTAAAGGCCAATCAAGTTAGGATTGGTAAATTTATAGTAAATTGTCAAATTAAATAAATTTATATGAGTATTTTCAGTGTTGTACAGGATAGCATGTTGAATCATCCTGGACTAATAACTGTTTTTGGGGTTGCAGTAATTATTATGTTACTACTTGATTTAGGTGTTTTTAATAAAAATGCGCACGTGGTTTCGAACAAAGAAGCGCTTACTTGGACCATCGTTTGGATTTCCTTGGCGATGATTTTTAGTGGAGTGATTTATTTCGTTTTTAAAGAAGCAGATGGACATGCATTTGCCATCAATAAATTTTCGCAATTCCAGGCGGCGTATTGGATAGAAAAAGCCTTATCCGTAGATAATTTATTCGTCTTCATACTCGTTTTTGGATTCTTTAAAATTCCAAAAGAATATCAACATAAAGTCCTTTTTTGGGGAATTTTAGGTGCTCTTCTTTTTAGAGCAATCTTTATTTTTGCAGGAGTTGAATTAATTAAAATGACTTATTTACCAGCTTTTTCTATTGGAGATTGGCACTTTAATCTTGGTGATGAAGCAACTCATGCAAATTTTGAAGCAAAACAATTCTTCCGTCCAAATGTTGTGTTAACACTGTTTGGTTTCTTCTTAATTGTCGCCGGAATCAAATCTTGGAAATCAAGTGATGATGATGAAAATCAAGATTTATCACAAAATTTTGGTGTTAAATTGGTACACAAATTCTTTAAAGTTACACCAAATTTTGATGGAGATAAATTCTTTTCTGTACAAAACGGAATTAAAATGGCAACACCACTTTTCGTCGCTTTAATGGTAATTGAAGTAACTGATTTGGTTTTCGCTGTAGATAGTATTCCCGCTATATTCGCTGTTGCTCCAGACGATCCTTTTATTCTATATTCATCTAATATTTTTGCAATTTTAGGACTACGATCGTTGTATTTCTTGTTGGCAAATTCAATGGATAAATTCAATAAACTACATTACGGCTTAGCGATTATTTTAAGTTTTATCGGAATTAAAATGATTATTATGCCATTCTATCATTTTGAATCGACTATCTCATTGTCAATAATTGGTGGAGTTTTATTAACAACAATTATTTGGTCGTTAATTTCGAATAAATCAGAGGTTACGGAATAAGATTATTATCATCATATAATGAATAAACCCCAAGATTGAATTAATCTTGGGGTTTATTTTATAATCATTATACCTTACGAAACAACTTCTATCAAACTACCTTTTTCTTCATCTTTTGTGATTTGTAGCGCAGCTGGAATTCGATCTTTTAATTCGTCAACATGAGAAATAATTCCGACAATTCGGTTCTCTTTTTGTAAACTCATCAACGTTTCAAACACGATATTTACCGCATCTGCGTCTTGCGTTCCAAAACCTTCATCAATAAAGAAGAAGTTCTTTTCCGACTTCGCATTTGTTTGCACACTTTCTGCCAAAGCCAAAGCCAAACTCAACGAAACTTGGAAAGATTGTCCTCCAGAAAGCGTTTTCACACTACGTGAACGACCTTCGTTCAAATAATCTATAATCTCAAAATCATTGTTGTCATTCATTTGTAAACTCAATTGATTTCTCGTCATTCGATGAAATCTCACATTTGCGTTATCACATAATTGTTTCAAATAAATTGACGAAACATATTGCACAAATCCTGCTGAATTAAACAAATTTCGCATCGTTTGTAAATTAGCCGCTCGCTTTTTCAACTTTTCCAATTCAATTAACAAATCTTTCTTTTCTGTAAAAGATTTATTCAATCGCTCAATTTCAGTTTTTATTTTAGTAACAACTTCAGTAGCTTCTTTCAATTGATTTATCACAAAAATCAATTTTTCTTCTTGTATTTTATAAATCGTTTCATCAAAAGAAACTTCCGATAATTTTTGCTCTAATTCATGAATTAAATTTTTCAACGTTTCATACAAAATTCGAAAATCTTCCAACTCTTTTCTGATTTGAGAAACATTAAATTTCTGATTTAAAACAAATTGAACCTCTTCAATGTTTTGTATTTGATATTTTTCTAATGCTTTTTCTATTTGATTTTGATTAATAGCCAACTCTTCTTTTAACTCAATAAGTTGTTTTTCAACTAATTCAATTGAAGTTTTTTGAGAAGCTAATTTTGGATTCAATTGATTTAAACTGTCTGTAAATTGAATATAATCTTGTTCAATTTTTGTATTATTTAACTTTAAATCATTCAAATTTTGAAGCACATTTTCTGTTGTTTGATTTTGAAAATCTTCAAATTTCAAGACTTTCAAATTTGCTTGATTTTGCTTGATTTGAGAAGCTTTTTCAGCTTCTTCTAATCTAAATTTTTCTAAAGCATTTTTATATTTTTCAACAGATTCACGTTCTTTCTCTAAAGTTTCACGAAAAGTTTCAATCTCTTTATTTTTATTCGAAATTGTTTTGTCCAAAGCAATAGCTGCTTTCTTTTTTTCTTCAAATAATTCAACATTTTTCGAATCAAAATCTTTCCAAACAAACAAATTCAGATGATTTTCTTGTTCAATTTTCAGATCATTCAAAACTTGATTTTCTTGTGCAATTTGTTTTTCAATAAACTGTTTTTGATCAATCATTTTCTGAACTTCATTTTGTTTTTTCTGAAGCGATTTTAACTTTTCATCAATTTGATTTAATTCATTATTTACAACTTCAAATTTCGTGGAAATATCATCAATTTCAACAATATTCGGATGCTCTAAAGCGCCACAAAGCGGACAAGATTCACCTTCGTTTAAATTATGTGCAAAATGAGCCAACTTTTGCTGAACTTCTAATTCATTTTTCTGTTTTTGAATTGATTTTTTAGTTGATTCAAGCTTTTCAAATTCAGAACTAAACCAATTTTCAAAACTTGAAATTTCAATATTATCTGTTTTGAATTGAGCTTCGAAAACATTAATTTGTTGCTTTTGCTCATCTATTTTAGTTTGTTGTTTCTGAATAGATTGTTGCAAATTTTGATTCTGAACAAACCAATTTCCAACCTCCATCAATGTTTGCGCATCTATTTTTGACTCAGCTAAAGTTTTGACTTCTTTTTCAGATGATTTGATTGAAGCTTCAATTTTTTGTTCATTTTTCTGAACCTCTTCAACTTCTTTCAAACCTTTTGCTGTTCTTACTTTTAACTTTTCTATCTCCTCTGAAAAAGTTAAAATTTGAACTATTAATTCTAAATCTGTTTCTTCTTTTCGTTTTATTGGTAAAGTTTCATAATCAGTTTTAATCGCTTCAATTTGGTTCGAAATTTCTTTGATTTGATTCTCGATTAAAGTCAATTGTTTTTGTTGATTCTTAACTGAAATTGACTTTTCTTCAATTTGATTTGAAACTTTTTTATGATTTTCTAAAAGTTGAGAAAACGCATTAAAAATCAATTCATAGCGCTCAATTTCAAGTTTTCGTTGATCCATTTCGTCTTTCTGAACTGAAACTTTTTCAAACTCAATTTTCTTTTGTTTTAACGTCTCAAAATCTGATTTCAACGATTTTAAATGTTGAAACGATTCATTCATTTGATTATATTCTTCTTGAACTTTATTGGTAACTTTTGTTTGTTCAATCAAATTTTCTTCAAGCTCTTTTATTTTTTCTTCCGAAACTTCTTCAAAACTAGATAATTTTCCTTCTAGTTGATTCAAATTCGTTAAGTTTTGAGAATTTAAAGCTGCAACTTTATCTTGTAAATCATAACGATGAAGTCCAAAAATTTCCTTCATCATTTGTGTTCGATCTTTTGCACCCAACTCAATAAATTCCTTGAATTGCCCTTGCGGAATAATAATTGTTCGTTTGAAATTTTCGTAACTCAACCCAATTATTTCTTCTGCTTTCGAATGATTAAGCGGAATCCATTCATTGTCTTTTTGTTCATAAAAAACAACTATTGGCGATTTTACATCTTCAAAACGTTTCGAATTTCTTTTAAATTCACGTGTTGCTCTGAATAATTTTTGTTCAAAATTATAGAAATCAAACTCGATATATGCCAAATTCGATTTCAAATTCATCATATTGTAAGCACGCTTATCTTTGGAATTTAGACGTTCTGTTTCGCCATACAAAACGTACATAATCGCTTCCAAAATTGACGATTTTCCGGAACCTACATTCCCGAAAATTCCAAATAATCCTGCTTCTGTTAATTCAGAAAAGTCAATTGTTTGACGTTCTTGATACGAATAAAGTCCTTCTATGGTTAATTTTACTGGAATCATTTTTTAAGTTTAAGGTTTAGATTAAGGATAAGATTTCTTGATATCATAATATAACTTCAAAAAATAATCAATTTAACTATTCAAAATTTCGTTAAACAAATCCTTTATTTCGTCGTTTGGTTCTTGATTTCCATTTTTCGATTTGAAATAATCTGCAAACAATTCCTTCATATCTTTTGTTTGATCTGCAAACTTATACTCAACCATTTCAACCTCTTGATTTTTAACTTTCGGAATCAAATGAATAATTCCATCATGTGATTGATAAATCAATTTTCGTTCATCAACTTTCAAAAAAGAATCACTTTCTAAAGTCAATTCAACCAACGCATTTTGATTTTCATTCAACCATTCTACAGCTAAATTTATATCATCAAAAGTTTTTCGAATAAGTGGTTTTCCGTTCTTTAATTCAACTTTATGATAAGAAACAGTTTGATTTGGTTCAGCTTCAATAATCGAAACATATTTGGTTTGACCAGCTTCGGAAAAGCTATAACACAAAGGCGAAGAGCTATACACAACGGGGTTTTCTTCCGATCCGATGTTCTTAAAACCATGCAAATGTCCCAAAGCTGTATATTGAATTTGAGGCGGAATAGCGTCGGAAAAAATCATATCTGCATTTCCAATTTTAATCGGTTTTTCTCCTTCAGGTTCCTCTAAAATTTCAGCACCTTTTTGATTCATATACAAATGCGCCATCAACAAATTAACTCCATTTGCGTCACAATATTCATTCGCAATATTTTTCCAATTTGTCGCTAAAACTTCATTCAATGCATCTTCTTTATTCTCTCCAAAATATTGTTTCAAACGGATTTCATTTGCATAAGGTGTATGAATAATTCGAATCGGATAATCGAAAGAATTTAATTTCAATTCAATCATTCCTTCCACAGATTTTGAAATTTTGAAATCATTTAATTCAAATTCCTGAATTTTTGCATTTGGATAACCAATCAAAATAATTCCACATTCACGTGCCAACGGATCTGGCGCATCAATCAAACTTGGAGAATCGTGATTACCAGAAATCGCTACAACAGGACGTTTTCCGTTATTCGAAAGTCTTTTTAATGTTTTATAAAATAATTCTACAGCTTCTACACTTGGATTAAAATTATCAAATAAATCGCCCGCAATAAGTACCAAATCGACTTGTTGTTGATCTGCAATTTCGACAATTTCATTCATCACTAAAACTTGTTCTTCTAATCGCGAAAAACTATCTAATTTTTTACCCAAATGCCAATCGGCTGTATGTAGAATTTTTATCATTATTCTTCCGTTTCTGGTTTATTTTTATCGTTAAATTGCTGATTAATTGCTTTCAATCGAGCTTTTCGTTCGGCCTCAGCTTCTTGCGCTTTACGCTTCTTTTGATCTAACTTTTTCTTGTGCGCTTTTTTATTTGCGTCTGTATTTCTACTCATTTCTATTTGGTTTAAAATTAATTATTCTCCACGCCAAATGATGTCGCAAAGTTAGATTAAATGATAAAGAATTGTAAAACTTTTGTCTAACTAAATTGAAATTATTAACTTGGGTAGAAAGTAATCGAATTTATTAATTTTAAAACATTTATAATGGGAAAAGGCGATAAAAAATCGAGAAGAGGAAAAATTGTGAATGGCTCTTATGGTGTAAAACGTCTGAGACATAAGTATTATTATGAGGAAGATGTGGTTGAAGAAAAACCAACCAAAAAAGCTAAAAAGTAATTTTTTTGAAGCTGAAAATCACGATTGATTTTCAGCTTTTTTATTTTATTGAATTTTTAGACATTCTAACAAAAGTCATTGAATACAAAATCAACAACCTCATTATATTTGCCGAAACAAAAATAACATGAAAGCAATTTTATTTGCCTTATTTCTATTATTGAATACTACAATTTTTGCTCAATCTCTTGAAATAAAATCACCGAATGAACTTCCTAAAAATGATCAACGTACAAAGATATTTTTAGGAGGAACGATTGATATGGGAAATTCTGAAGATTGGCAAGCGAAAGTTTCAAAAGAACTGAAAAATGAAAAAGTCATCCTGCTAAATCCTCGTCGTGATGATTGGAATACTGCTTGGAAGCCTGTGAAAGAAGAGCCCGAATTTCGCAAACAAGTGGAATGGGAATTGAAGGCATTGGAAAATGCAGACTATATTATTATGTATTTTGGAAAAGATTCTAAAAGTCCGATTAGTTTATTGGAAATGGGATTGTATGCAAAAAGTGGAAAACTATTGGTGATTTGTCCAGATGGTTTTTGGCGAAAAGGGAATGTTGATATTACGTCAGAAAAATATGGCGTAAAACAATTTGATTCAATAGAAAATGTGTTGGATTATTTAAAAAATAATCTAAAATAATTAATTAAAAGAGAGAGAATTAAGTTGAAACCTGAAAGGTTTAACATATAATTTTATTTCTCAAAATCTTATTTTAAAAATTTATGTTTTAGCTTTGAGACCGCTTTAATAGTAAGTTTTAGAGATTATGAAACATAATGATTTGGAAATTAATCGGTTGATTGAACGATTAGAATCTTTAGGAATTTTGGTCGAAAAAATCGAGAGTTCTGGTTTTGGTAGCATGTTAAATTTTGAAATGATTTATCAACTTCCTGAACAAAATATTTCTAATGCAATCAATTTTAGACGTTTTGATATACAAGATGTTTATCTTTATTTCAAAGAAGCTGTTAACCAAAAAGGAGATTTACTTTTTATAGAATAAACGAAAAATGCTCAAGAATTTGAGCATTTTTTTATTTCAATTTTTGTAAGTCATTAACCGTATAAAACTTCATATCATTGTTCTTTACAAACTTGCAAATCTCTTCTAAGGTTTTAAATTCAGTTTCATAATTATTAGTTGCTTTTGCAACTGTTTTATGCGCGTAAAAAACGACTATCTTATTGTTATCCTTTGCGTATTGCAACAACGAAATAAAATAAGGTACACTAAAATGCGCGTAACTATTATCGATTCCTAAACCAAAAAATAACGGTTTATTTTGATAATAACAGTTCTGAAAATTAGGCGCTTCGTTTCCATAAGTTGTTCCTCTTAATGTTTTAAAATGATTGAAAAGTAATTGATCCGATTCTACACTTCGATCGCCATAAGGATAAGAAAAATCGGTTACATCAAGACCTTTGTTTTTCATCAAAGTTAGCATTGGAGCGATTTCTTTATCAATAAATTCTTTTCCTCCAAATTCTTTTATATACTTTGTTGTATGAACGTGATTTAAACCATGCGCAGCAATCTCATTTCCGTTTTGTTGCAGATTAGTTAACTCACGTATTTGACTCTCCGAAAGCTTATCAAAATGCGTTACATAGAACGTTCCTTTCCAATTGTATTGTTTCAATTTTATATTCGCATTGAACCATTCGTCCACATAATCATCATCAAACGTAAGCACCACTCCTGCTCTATTTGTAGATTTTTTTGGTTCTTTTATCGCATCTTCTTCGTGTGTACAGCTATTCAACACAAAAATTGAAATTAAGCAAATAAAATAATAATTAAGTTTTAGCATTCTTTATCAGTAAGTTTTAGTACTTAAATATATCGAAAAAGTAACTGCTAAAATGAGAAATTTTTAAAATTAAGCAAATCTTAATTTTAGATCATTTTGAAGTGATTTAAAACAAAAAAACCACTCAAAATTGAGTGGTTTAGAAAATACTATAGTGTAATTTATATCTGCTGATACATAAAGTTTTCACCTAAATAAACGCGACGAACATCTTCATCATTTGCTAATTCTTCTGGCGAACCTTCTTTCAAGATTTTACCTTCGAACATAATATACGTTTTATCGGTAATTGCAAGCGTTTGCGATACATTATGATCGGTAATTAAGATTCCGATATTTTTATCTTTTAACGAACGTACAATCTTCTGAATATCCTCAACCGCAATTGGGTCAACTCCAGCAAAAGGCTCATCTAATAAGATAAAATTAGGTTCTGTTGCCAAACAACGTGCAATTTCGCAACGACGACGCTCACCTCCAGAAAGTAAATCTCCACGATTTTTACGAACATGCTCTAACGAAAACTCTTCAATCAAAGCATCTGTACGCATTTGTTGTTCTTTTTTGGAATGTTTCGTGAATTGTAAAACAGATTTGATGTTATCTTCTACAGAAAGTTTACGAAAAACAGAGGCTTCTTGCGCCAAATATCCAATACCTTTTTGCGCGCGTTTGTACATCGCATCGTTTGTGATATCTTGTTTATCTAAAAAAACTTTTCCTTGCGTAGCCTTTACTAAACCAACAATCATATAGAAAGAAGTCGTTTTACCAGCACCATTTGGTCCTAATAATCCAATAATTTCTCCTTGTTCTACTTGAAAAGACACATTTTTTACGACGTGTTTTTTACCGTAATCTTTTACTAAATTCTGACCTTTTAATACAATTCCCATATCGCTTCAAAGATAGGATTTTTGTTATTTAATCGAGTTAATAATATCATATTTTGTGATGATATGATATTTTCCATTTTCTAATTCTATTAAAACAGCTTGATTATCCTTAGTAATTAACTTCGAAACTTCTTCGATAGATGTTCCTGCTTTTACGACTGGATATGGTTTTCCCATTATTTCGTGAACAGGTTTTTCAGCAACATTTCTATCTTCTAAAAATGCTTGAAACAAATCTGATTCATCCAAAGAACCAACAATTCCATTCACGTCCATTACTGGAATTTGAGAAATTTTGAAACGACGCATACGATCAATTGCATGAGAAGCCAATTCCTCTGTACGAACCGTAACCAAAGGTTTATCAACATGTTCTTTGATTAAATCGACAGCTGTTTTGATTTCTTCGTCCAAATATCCTCTGTCACGCATCCAATCATCGTTAAAGATTTTTCCTACATAACGAGAACCTGAATCGTGGAATAAAACTACTACAACATCATCTGGTCCGAATTCGTCCTTCATTTGCAACAATCCTTTGATCGCTGATCCCGAAGACATTCCAACAAACAAACCTTCTTCTAAAGCTAAACGACGCGTATAAACCGCTGCATCTTTATCAGTCACTTTTGTAAATCCATCAATAATATCAAAATCTACGTTTTCTGGTAAAATATCTTCACCAATTCCTTCTGTTACATAAGAATACACTTCATTTTCGTCGAAGATTCCTGTTTCTTTATATTTTTTGAAAACTGATCCATACGTATCAACTCCCCAAATTTTAATGTTAGGATTTTTTTCTTTCAAGTATTTCCCAACTCCTGAAATTGTTCCTCCAGTTCCAACACCAACAATAAAATGCGTTACTTTTCCTTCTGTTTGTTCCCAAATTTCTGGTCCAGTTTGCTCATAATTCGCAATTGCATTTGATGGATTATCATACTGATTGACATACCAACCATTCGGTGTTTCTTGAGCCAAACGTTTAGAAACTGAATAATAAGAACGTGGATCATCTGGCTCAACATCCGTAGGACAAACCACAACTTTCGCACCAACAGCGCGCAAAATATCCATTTTCTCTTTCGATTGTTTGTCTGTAATCACACAAATTAATTTGTAACCTTTGATCACAGCAGCCAAAGCCAATCCCATTCCTGTGTTACCAGAAGTACCTTCGATAATTGTACCTCCTGGAACTAAACGACCATCTTTTTCGGCATCTTCAACCATTTTTAACGCCATACGATCTTTACAAGAATGACCAGGGTTAAAATATTCAACTTTTGCTAAAACTGTACATGGTAAATCCTTTGTAATCTTATTAATTTTAACCAAAGGTGTATTCCCAATCGTTTCTAATATATTGTTTGCGTATTTCATTTTTTTCTAACTTTTAAATTAAAACATTAAATTTTATCTAAAATTAATCGCTTTTGCAGGTGTAATTTTAGATATCATATACGATGGCAAAAGTAATACAATTGCACAAACTAATAACGCTCCTGCATTCAATAAAACAATTGTGCCAAAATCTAAATAAACTGGAGCTGTTGATAAATAATAGTTTTCTGCCGGAAGTTTGATAATTCCGAAATATTTCTGAATGAATAATAATCCAAGTCCAATTGCATTTCCAGCAATTAATCCTGGCAACATAATAAATAATGCGTAATTGATGAATAATTTTCGAATTCGCCAATTTGTTGCACCAAATGCTTTTAAAATTCCGATTGAATGTGTTCGTTCTAAAATTAAAATCAATAAAACCATCACCATATTAATCACCACGACAAAAAGCATGATAAAAAGAATAATGACAATATTTTTATCGAAAATAGAAATCCAATCGTTAATCTGAGCAAAAGATGCTGTTGCTGATTCTGCATACAAATTATATGGAATATTTTCTTGCACACGCTTTGCAACTGGATCAATATTTTCGACATCATTTACAAATAGTTCGAAACCACCAACAGTTGTCGAATCCCAACGATTAAGGCGTTGCACATGTTTAATATCACCAAACATAATTTGATCGTCAAAATTTTTGATGTCTGTTTTGAACAATCCAGAAATGGTAAATCGACGATAAATAGGCTTTGTATCTTCTTGAATAAAATACATCACAAACGAACTATCCACATCCAATTTCATTTCGTCCGCAATCTTTTTAGATAATAAAACCTCATCCATTATCGAATCTTTATTGATTCGAGGAAAATGTCCTTTTACCATAAATTTTTCGAAACGAACCGAATCATAATCTGTTCCAACTCCTTTGAACACCACACCACTAAAGTTTTCATCCGTTCGGATAACACCACTTTTATTGGCAATTGCTTGTACATGTTCTATTTCTGGAATCGATTTAAACTTTGGATAAAAAGCTTGATGAAGTGATAATGAATCGGAATTTAATGACGTATTACTATTATAGTTTCTAATCGTAATATGACCATTAAAATCGGCCAATTTTTCTTTGATTGCCATTCTTGCTCCAACACCAGTCGAAATCGTCACCAAAGAAACAATCAACCCTAATGCTACCGCAATTTGACCTACTCGAATAATAATACTCGATAAGTTATTTTTAGTATTTTTACCAAGCGCAATTTTTTTTGAAAACCACCAAGAAAAACTCAAATTATATATTTTTTATAAGATTAAAACTAACTTTAGGCTTTAAATTCGTCTAAATTCAAATGATTCAAAACGAAATGAAAAACTTTGTCAAATATACATCAATTGGTTTACTTAGTTCAGTTATTTTTTTCGGCTTTTCTACTCCAATTTTAGCTCAAAATAATACATCAAAAACGATAGAAAATCATTCAACTATTCTTGTTGGAGCAGAAAATACAGCTAACTATCTTTCGAAATTAAAAGGTAAAAAAGTTGGATTAATTTCTAATCAAACAGGAATTGTAACCATTAATGGAACTACGATGCATACAGTTGATTTGTTATTAAAAAATAACATCAATGTGGTTAAACTTTATTCCCCAGAACACGGTTTTCGTGGAGATGCTGATGCTGGCGCTAAGGTAAAATCTGGTGTTGATGCTAAAACTAACTTGCCAATTATTTCGCTTTATGGTGATAATAAAAAACCAAAAGCAAATCAGATTGCTGATGTAGATGTTTTGGTTTTTGATATGCAAGATGTTGGTGCGCGTTTTTACACTTACATTTCTACTTTGCATTATGTTTTGGAGGCTGCGGCTGAAAATGGCAAGAAAGTAATTGTGTTAGACAGACCAAATCCGAACGGACATTATGTGGACGGACCTGTGATGAAAAACGAGTATAAATCCTTTGTTGGAATGCACAATGTTCCGATTGTTTATGGAATGACGATTGGCGAATATGCGCAAATGATCAACGGTGAAGGTTGGTTAGCAAATGGTATAAAAGCAGATTTAGAAATTATTCCATTGATCAATTATACGCATCAATCCAAGTATAATTTACCTGTAAAACCATCGCCAAATTTACCAAATGCTCACGCGATTAATTTATATCCAAGTACCTGTTTGTTTGAAGGGACAAACGTTAACGAAGGTCGTGGAACAGATATTCAGTTTCAGGTTTATGGTTCACCATTCCTAAAAAATATGCCTTATCAATATACGCCAACTTCAAAACCTGGTGCAACAAGTCCAAAATTCAAAGATGAAGTTTGTTATGGCGAGGATTTATCGGATGTTCCGTATCAATCTTCCATCAATTTGAAATGGTTAATCAATGCGTATAAAAACAATACGAAGCAACCTTTTTGGACGATGAATGGTAAAAAATTGTGGATTGATCAACTTTCTGGAACTGATGAATTGCGCAAACAAATAGAAGCAGGTTTATCAGAAGAAGAAATAAAAGCAACTTGGCAAAAAGATTTAGAAGCTTTCAAGAAAATAAGAACAAAATATTTGATTTATAAAGAATAATCTAATTATAAATGATTAGTTATGAATTATGAATATCAAAATATAAAAACGGAAGCCAAATTTAACTTCCGTTTTTATGTTTTAGAATGATTATTTTTCTCCAACAACTGCAGAAATAGATTCACCCAATTCTTTTACTTTTTCATATAATTTTGTAGAACCTTTATCAAATTCTATCGAAATTTTTCCTTCACGTGCCTTTATTTCTAAAGAATCTCCTTCTCGCCAAACATAATTTTTTCCTTCAGTCGTTGGCTTTCCAAAAGCTTTCTCTATTTCATTTATTGCAGCTTTAGATTTTGGTTTATCAAAAATCGCCGAATACGAATAAACTTCGTTACTATCGCTCACACTAACCGAAACATTAGAATGAGTTGTTGATCCTGAAGATTTGGCAACTGCGTGTGATTTTGCTGTTTGTCCGTTACAAGCTAAAGCTGATAAAGTTATTGCTATAAATAATGTCTTTTTCATATTTTTATTTTTTATAAAATTCTGAAAAAGATTGGTTTGCATTGGTTAATGAACGGTTAACGAAGCGTTAACACAAAAAAAGCCACAAAATAATTGTAGCTTATTTTTTAAGTATTTGTATTATTTATATTTTTTGTTGCAAGAATTTTATCTACAAGATTTATAATTTTATCTACAACCTATTGATTATCGGTACTTTTTGAATCTCAATTTTAAGCGAATTATCATTCAAAATAATTTCAAAACTTCCTCTTCCAGTCCATATATAAACAGAATCTTCTAAAGTTCCTTCACCAAATTGTGTTTCAATCAACTCTTTTACCATATCATTTTGTTGCGGTCGAAAAACTACTTTATATGTGTACGACAACGGATTGTCGTTCAAGGCATAATTCTTGGTTGTAATCAATATATTTTTTGGTCCTGGATTAATGATAATTTCAGTTAATTCTTTCTCTAAATTCAGAAATTGATGATAAAATGAATCATCAGAATTATTTTTCATTAGAAAAATTCTACTTGATCTTTCTTCAACGTGATATCATAATCAGCCGCTTTCCTATCAAAAATATCTGTTTTTAACGTTGGTTCTCCAAAATATTTTTCGAAACTTTTCTTGATATTTGCTCTCTTATTCTGCGTAAAAACTCCACGATACGAAAATGTATTTGCTTTGTCATTTACAACATAAAATTTCTCTGTAATCAAGCGATGTTTAAAAACGGGTTGACTGACAATTGTCGATAAATCCTTTCCTAATTCTTTCACTTTTTCATACAAAGCCTGATTATCATTGCTTTTCCCGAAGTTTATATTGACATCATTTTCTCGCACAACAATTTCATAACTTCCGTTATAATTCCAAACCAAATCATTTTTATTGACTTTTGGCGCTTTAAATTCAGAAGAAATTCGATTGATGATTGCTTCTTTAGAACCTGAATCGAAAACCGCTTTGTACGTATAAGAAACTTGTGAATCGTTCTCTATAAATGATTTATTGTAATTTGTTTGAGCTGTGGCAAAAAGAGAAAATGATAAAGAAATTAAAAATAAATATTTTTTCATTTAAGGTTTATTATTAAACGATAAATATCTAAAATTTTCAGCAGAAAAACATCTTATAATTCGTTTAATATTTCAATCGTTAAGAATTCTCCCGTCATCGAATCAAAAGAGAATAAACAATTTAAACGACTATAATCATTTGCTAAACGATTTGGATCATTATTAATAATTCTTTGATAATCATTACTTTTACGAACTTGAGTTTCATCAATATTTCGATTCAAATCAAAAATATTTTGACCTTCATAAACCTTACAAATTGGATTTGGAGAAAGATAAAACTTAATCGAAACAATCATTTCATCAACAATTTTCACCGAAATACCTTTTTCTTTGTACAATACAATTTTTCCTTGAGGAATATTTTGCTCTGAAATATCAGATTCAAATTCAGTTTGAAATGATTGAAATAATTCGTCATTCACCGATTTTCCTATCAAAGAAAAATACTGATTTGGATTGGCTTGAAATAAGTTTGTCATATTTTATAGATTTGATTTCATAAAAAAACCTTTCCAAAAATAGAAAGGTTTTGATTAATTATTGAGTTAAAAATATTAGTTTTCTTTCAAATAAACTCCATCAGCCTCAAAATTATATTGCAACTGAGGTTTTGTAATTTTCGCAATTTCTTCTTTCGATTGTCCTGCATCTTCTGCATAATGACGCAATTTCTCAACAGAAATTTCACTAACAAAAGCTTTTCCGTGCACGACAACATTCGCTTTTTCACCATCTAAAGGCATAAAAAAACCATAATCTTTGAAACGCACAAACGACTGTTCTTCGCCTTTTCCAAGATCAACTTTCATCCAACAACCTTTCTTTTTGCAAACAGATTCTATCGTCGAAACAAACTGAACATTTTCCAAAGAATCACCACTTTTCATGTTATCATATAACTTTCCAAGCTCGTTTTTTGTTAATGTATTTTTGATATCAAACGATTCTCCATACACTTGATACGCATATAAATCGTCTATTTTTGCGGTTCCGTTATCTAAAATTTTTGATTGAGATTTAGAAGCTTTTTCAGTTTTAACCTTGGTTTCTTTTTTCGTTTGAGCATTAGTTGTCAACGCAAAAGATGTTAAGGCACAAAAAGTTAATATATATTTTTTCATATTAATTTTATTTAGTTCAAATTTAAATAATTATCCATCAATAATTTAATATTTGGATAAGAATTTTCTAATAATTCAGGAATTTCATTCTCTTTTTTCCATTCAACCGACTCAATTCCTTCTTCAGTTTGTGGCAAAGGCAATTCAACACCGTCATAAAAAACTTCGAACCAAAATGTTTCTTTGATAATATATTCTCTCAAAAAATAAATATGAAAAGTTGGTATTAAAAATCGTTTCAACTCCAAATTTGTCAAACTACACTCTTCTTCAATTTCACGAATTGCAGATTGTTCTCTCGATTCTCCTTTCTCCATTTTACCTTTTGGCAAATCCCATTTTCCAAGTCTAAAAATGAACAAATAATCGTCTTGCGGATTACGAACAATTCCGCCCGCAGCTTGTATATGTTTGTAATATTTTAAGAATTTCGTCCAAACATCATCAATATCTTCACTAAAAATATTGACTAAAGTTGCTGCTTTTGATGATAATAAATGAAAAGATTCATCAAATTGAGCTTCATTTTGAAACAAAATATTTTTTGCTTCTGGATTAGATTGGTTGCTGAAAGTTAACAAACTTTCATTAAAAAAAACTTTGTACATTTGAACGATTTGTTACAAATTTATAAAAAACTCACAAGGATATGAAGGTAAATACAAATAAAGTCCGTTTTGCAAAAAATCAACAAGAAGCATACACTTTTTTGTTGGATATGAAGAATTATGAGCAATTGATGCCAGAGGATACAAAATCGTTTGAAATTCACGAATCTGGAAAAGGATTTACGGTTGGTGTTGGTGCTTTACCAAAGGTTGGAATGCGTTTGAAAGAGACAGTTGAGCCATCGAAAATTGTTTTCGAATCTCCTGCACCTGCTTTTGAATATACTTTGACAATTTCTATTGATGCTGTTGATGAGAATTCGTCTGATGTTACGTTAGATTTTGATGGAAATTTCAATATGATGATCGAAATGATGGCAAAAAAACCATTAACATCTTTCATTGAAACTATTGCAGAAAATTTAGGAAAAATAGGCTAAGACTATTTTTCGATAAATAAAATTCCTAAAACTGTTAAATAAACTTTATATTTTAAAGTTATTTAGCAGTTTTTTTATCTAAATTATTTTTTATGAAACACTTTTATTCAAAAATAATTCTCCTACTCTTTTTTACTTTTACACTAAATAGTTTTTTATTTGGTCAATATATTCTGGTAGATACATCTTTATCGAAAGAAGAAT
>NZ_JAOCDJ010000015.1:0-50884 GCF_029840885.1 Empedobacter sp. GD03861 | reverse complement strand
TTAATATTATTTTTTTAAAATCAAATAATAAATATTTTAAAAATGAAGAAAATTTTTATGAAACTAATTGGCTTAGTTTAGATGAGTTAAATCGTTTAAATTTTCTGAAAGATCCTCTTTGTGGAATACCTTTTACTGTTAATGGTTTTTATACTTTGATTAATTTAAATATACAAGCAACAAAAAAGAATTGGACAAAAGCTATACCGCAATCTTTACCTATTTATTTTGTGAGTGGAGCAGATGATCCAATTGGTGATTTTGGTAAAGGAGTTTTGCAATCGTATAAAGATTTAGAGCAAAATGGTTTTGAAAAAGTTTCAATAAAATTATATCCAAACTTGAGACATGAAATATTGAATGAATCTATTAAAGAGCAAGTTTATCAAGATATTGTAGATTGGTTAACGGTTTTGATAAATCATAAAAAAATAGAGCAAAAAGACGTTTAATAAATCTTTTTGCTCTAAAAAAAACTATTCTCCTAAAAGAACACCAGAAACATTCCAATAACTGAAACTATTTCCTTCAGGTTTTCCTTGCGGTATTTTTACTTGTATACTATGTTTTCCGGCTTTTAAATTGCCTAAATCTATGAAGTATGGATTTGTGATTGTTCCAGGACACCAATTAGAACGGCTATAATCTGATGATGATAAACCATTATCAAAATTACCAGAAGCAGGATTATAAGCGCGATACGAACCACAATCTTGTCTCCAAGGAACTATATTAAATACTTTTTGTCCATCAAGAAAAATACTATTTTCTTTTGGAACAAATTCATCTCCATTTTCCCAACCGCCATGTCCAGTTGTTGTAAAACGCAATTTAGCATTGTTGTAATCTTCTTTCAACGTGAATTCTACTGTAAAACCATTCGAATTTTCGAACAAAGTAGGATATTCCTGTCCAGCCATTTCCATCACATTTGCAGTATTGAAAATTGGTAAAACTTTTTTGATAGGCAACGTTGTCGTTGAACTTGACGGATGAATAGAAATATTAGCAGTAATTGTATGTCCGCCTTGATCATAATTTCCAATGAAGAAACCAATCAAAACTTCTTGATTAGATAATAAACCTTGAAATTCTGTGATTTCTTGACGATATTTCGCTTCGGTTTCCCAAGTTTGATTTTTTAATTGAATATGATTGAATTTTTTGATTCCAAAAGGTGTGAAAAATCGCATTAATTCTATCGTTGGTGAATAATTTTCAGTTAAAAAATAACCTTGATATTTTTTATTATTTGCTGATGTATAAATTGGTAATTGATTGATTCCTTTTTGTAAACCATCCATAAATGTAATTTTAGAATCACGTGGAATCAAAAATACAGAACCTGTTCTATCGTAAGCATCACCATTTGATTGTTGCGAAACATTTAAGAAAACTTGGCTTCCTACTTTAATTTGAGGAATTTTAATTTTTCGAATTACAACAGTTCCATTTGCAAAGCGATAAATTGAATCATTTGACGAAAAATCTTTACTAAAATTAACTTGTTGATGTGATAAAAGCGGAATATCGACAAATTTACTTTTCCAAATAATATCTTTATATGTCAATAAATCAACTCGATTTTGATGCAATTCTTTTTGAATAAATTGACTTGGAATCAAATCTTTTTCACGTTCTATTTTTGAAGCTCGAATGGTTGAATTATTATTTCGAGTAAGTTCTAAAACAAACCCCAAATTCATTCCAACCATTGTTGGTGAGGCATTCAAATCCATATTGTCAACAAACCAAACGTCTATTGTATTCGAATTGATATTTGTCGTCGCCTTTTTACAACGTAAACCTAAAATTCGTTTCGTTTCTTTAGAAATTGTGAAAACAGATTTATTAAACGCAACCGAATCATTTGTAATGATAGAATTAGTCGGATCAAATTGTGTAATCAAGGAAATAATTGATGGATTTGTTTTGGTATAATAAAACATTTCATCAGGATAATTTGATGAATAACTAAAACTTTGTTGCTTTCCAATAACTGTTTCTTTTGTATTAGCAATAACTTGTATGGGGTTATTTTCTTCGACTTTTTTTCCATTCGAAAAGCGTTCATACGTAATTTTGTAGGTTTCCTGCGCATCAAGAATAATAGCCTGAATACAAAAAATAATAAGTAGAATTGATTTCAATTTCATGTGTGATAAAATAAAAAAGGTTTACAAACGAATTGTAAACCTATAAAATTATCTGATTGTATGGAAAAATATCTTACACAAAAGCATTAATTCCTGTCACATCTGCGCCAGTTATTAGTAAATGGACATCATGTGTTCCTTCGTAAGTGATTACAGACTCAAGATTTGCAGCATGTCGCATCATAGGGAAATCGCCTACAATTCCCATTGCACCAATGATTTGTCGTGACTCTCTCGCAATATCGATAGCCATTTTTACATTATTTCGTTTTGCCATTGATATTTGTTCAGGCGTTGCTTTATTTTCGTTTTTCAGTGTTCCTAATCGCCAACATAACAACTGAGCTTTCGTTATTTCTGTAATAAATTCAGCTAATTTTTTCTGCTGTAATTGATAAGAAGCAATCGGTTTTCCAAATTGTGTTCGTTCTAATGAATATTTTAAAGCTGATTCGTAACAATCAATTGCAGCACCAATTACACCCCAAGAAATTCCGTATCTAGCAGAATTTAAACAAGATAATGGTCCGCGTAAACTACTCACTTCTGGTAAAATTTGAGATTCTTCAATCTTCACATTTTCGAAAACTAATTCACCTGTTTTTGAAGCTCTTAATGACCATTTATTCAAAGTTTCTGGTGTTGTAAAACCTTGCATACCGCGTTCTACAATTACACCACGAATTTTTCCTTCTTCATCTCTTGCCCAAACAACTGCAATATTACAAATTGGTGAATTTGTAATCCACATTTTTGCTCCATTTAAGATATAATGATCACCATTTTTAGTCAAACGAGTTTCCATTCCGCCAGGATTTGAACCGTGATTTGGTTCAGTTAATCCAAAACTTCCAACGAATTCTCCTGAAGCTAATTTTGGTAAATATTTGCGTTTTTGTTCTTCTGATCCAAAAGAAAAAATTGGATACATCACCAACGAAGATTGTACAGATGCAGCAGAACGAACAGCCGAATCGCCACGTTCTAATTCTTGCATGATTAATCCATACGACATTTGGTCCAAGCCAGCGCCTCCATATTCTTCTGGAATATACGGTCCTAAAGCACCAATTGCGCCTAATTTTTTCATTAAATCTGGAATATCATTATGATGTTGCGCAGCATCATCTATCACAGGTTTTATTTCGTTGTCCACAAAATCTCGAACAGATTGACGAATTAATTTATGTTCTTCGGTTAATAAATCATCAATCTTAAAATAATCTGTAGTTGAATTCATTTTATGCGGTTTTATTTTATTAAATCTAACGATTATTCATTAAATTAAAAATTATTCTGAATAATATTTATTAAAAATTTTAATTTATGAAACTTTTGACTAATTTAGGTAAAAGTTAAAAACACAAAATAACACAAAAAAATGATAGAAAACGAATTAAAAGAATTAGGTATTTCTTCCGAAAATCTTGGAACATCAACAGGAAATACTTGGTTTGGAAAAGGTGAAGAGCTTTCTTCTTACTCGCCAGTAGATGGAAAATTGATTGGAAAAGTAAAATCATCAACAAAAGATGATTATGAAGAAGTGATAAAAGAGGCACAAGTTGCTTTCAAAGAATGGCGAATGGTTCCTGCTCCGAAACGTGGAGAAATTGTGCGTCAATTTGGAGATAAACTTCGTGAGAAAAAAGTTTCCTTGGGAAAATTGGTTTCGTACGAAATGGGAAAATCCTATCAAGAAGGTTTGGGTGAAGTGCAAGAAATGATTGACATCTGTGATTTTGCAGTTGGATTATCGCGTCAATTATATGGTTCGACAATTCATTCGGAAAGACCTTTGCATCGCATGTACGATCAATATCATCCGCTTGGAGTTGTCGGCGTTATTTCTGCCTTCAACTTTCCAGTTGCTGTTTGGTCTTGGAATACGTGTTTAGCGATGGTTTGCGGTGATGTTGTTGTTTGGAAACCAAGTGAAAAAACGCCTTTATGTGCAGTTGCATGTCAGCATATTTTAGCAGAAGTTTTAAAAGCAAATAATATTTCAGAAGGAGTTTCTTCTTTGGTGATGGGCGATAAAACAATTGGAGAATTGATTGCACAAGATTCCCGTGTGGCTTTGGTTTCTGCAACAGGTTCTACGCGAATGGGAATTGAAGTGAATAAAGTTGTTGCAGCTCGTTTGGGTAAAACAATTTTAGAATTAGGTGGAAATAATGCGATTATTGTTACACCAGATGCTGATCTAAAAATTATGTTGACTTCGGCTGTTTTTGGTGCAGTTGGTACGGCTGGACAGCGTTGTACAACAACAAGGCGTTTGATTGTTCATGAATCGATTTATGATAAAGTAAAAGAATCGTTAGTAAATGCTTACAAACAGATAAAAATAGGTAATCCGTTGGATATAGCAAATCATGTTGGACCGTTGATTGATAAACATGCGGTTGAAATGTATTCAAAAGCATTAGAAAAAATTAATGAAGAAGGAGGAAAGATTATCGTTGAAGGAGGAATTTTAGAAGGAAATGGTTTTGAAAGCGGTTGCTATGTAAAGCCTGTTATTGCTGAGGTTGAGAATCATTTTGATATTGTTCAACATGAAACTTTTGCTCCAATTTTATATTTAATCAAATATTTTGGAGATGTGTTAAATGCAATTGAAATTCAGAATAATGTGGCACAAGGTTTATCGTCTTCTATTATGACAAATAATCTTCGTGAAGCTGAATTATTCTTGAGTCAGCAAGGCTCTGATTGTGGAATTGCAAATGTAAATATCGGAACTTCTGGAGCTGAAATTGGCGGCGCTTTCGGTGGAGAAAAGGAAACTGGAGGTGGGCGTGAGTCTGGTTCGGATGCTTGGAAAGCGTATATGCGACGACAAACGAATACAATTAATTATTCGACAGAAGTGCCATTGGCGCAAGGAATTAAGTTTGATTTTTAAAAATTTACAGAGATGAGTACAGTACACGAAAGATTAGCAAAACATATATTGGCAGATGGATATCCGATTGTAATGGATATGGATAAGTCGCATGGATCCTATGTTGTAGACGAAAATGGCATTGAATATTTGGATTTATTTTCAATGTTTGCTTCGACTGCGATTGGTTATAATCATCCACATTTGATGGCGAAAATAGATTTTTTAGGTCGAAATGCAGTCAATAAACCTGCGATGTCAGACATTTATACAAAAGATTACGCTGATTTAATTGATACATTTGAGCGTGTGGCGATGCCGAAAGAATTGCAATATTTATTCTTTATTTCTGGAGGAACGTTGGCAGTAGAAAATGCTTTGAAAACGGCTTTTGATTGGAAAACAAAATTAAATTTTTCGAAAGGAATTGAGAAAGAAGCAAGTGATGTCATTCATTTTAAACAAGCTTTTCATGGGCGTTCTGGTTATACATTATCGTTGACAAATACGAAAGATCCTCGTAAATACGAATATTTTCCAAAGTTTGATTGGCCAAGAATTGAAAATCCAAAACGAATTTATCCTGTTACAGAAGATAATTTATGCAAGGTTGTTGAGGCTGAAAAACGAGCGATTGAACAAATAGAAAATGCTTTAGAAACACGCAAAAATAAAGTTGCTTGTATTATTATTGAGCCGATTCAAGGTGAAGGAGGAGATAATTATTTTCGAAAAGAATTCTTTCAGAAATTGAGAGAAATTTGTGATAGAGAAGAGATTTTATTGATTTTTGATGAGGTACAAACAGGAATGGGAATGACTGGTAAAATGTGGGCTTTTCAGCATTATGATGTGATTCCTGATGTGATTTCGTTTGGAAAGAAAACACAAGTTTGTGGAATTTTAGCGAATAAAGAAAAGTTAGATCAAATTCCGAATAATGTTTTCAAGGAATCAAGCCGTATTAATTCGACTTTTGGTGGAAATTATATTGATATGTTGCGTTTCAAATTAATTTTAGAAGTAATTGAACAAGAAAAATTAGTAGAAAATGCGGCAGAAAAAGGAAAATATATTTTATCAAAATTGAATGAAATCGCAAAAGAAACGAAGAAAATTCATTCGGTTCGTGGTTTGGGATTGTTCATTGCGTTTGATTTTTCATCAGATTTGGATCGTTCAGAGTTCATCAAAACATGTTTCGAGAATCACATGATTATTCTTCCTTGCGGTGAAAACTCGGTGCGAATGCGCCCTCATCTCAATATTTCTGAAGAAGATACCAATAAAGCAATAGAAATTATTAAATTAGCGTTAAAATAAACTGTAAAAGCAACCAAAGAAAGGTTGCTTTTTAATTTTGTAAAAGATAAAACTAAAGTATGATAGATTCTTTTTTCTTCGATTTTGACGGAACATTACAAGGTTTTGAAAACCATGAAATCAGTGATTCGACAATTGAAGCGTTGAAATTATTGAAACAAAAAAACAAAAAAATATACATCGCAACAGGACGAAATATGGTGGATATGCCTGAGCATATTTTTGATTATGGTTTTGATGGTTACATCAATAATAATGGAGGAATGTGCTCCGACGAAAACCGTCAATCATTTTTTGTAGATTACATCAACCCTAATGATATAGAGGCTTTGTTACAATATGATGATGAAAATCCTTTCTCATTTTCGTATATGACGAAAGAAGCGTTTAGTATCAATCGTGTGAATGAGAATGTAGAAAAATCGTTTGCTTATTTTGGAATGGAACTTCCAGAAGTGGTTGATCCTCGAACTTTGCCGAAAGATAATATTATGCAAATGAATTTTTTTGTGAACGAAGAACAAGAAGATTATTTGATGAAAAATGTGTTGACAAACAGTGTAGGAACACGTTGGATAGAATATTTTACTGATATAAATCCGAAAGATATTAGTAAAATGCGTGGAATAGAGCGAATGGCTGAACGCGATAATTTAGATTTAACTAAAACAATGGCTTTTGGTGATGGTGGTAACGATATTAGTATGTTGAAAGGTTGTAAAATAGGCGTAGCAATGGGCGATGCGAAAGAGAATGTTCGTGAAGCGGCTGATTATTATACAACTTCTGCAGATAATCACGGAATATGGAATGCACTGAAACATTTTGAGGTAATTTAGAAACTTATTTTAATTTTTAGAAAAAAAATCCAGCCTAAGTTGGATTTTTTTTCTTTTCACAATATTGTGTTAAATGTTAGTTCAATTATTAAAGAATTATAAAATTAAAATTATTTTAGAGTATTAATTATCAAACTACAACAAAATGAAACGAATTTTACTTTATGGATGTTTACTTTTTTCTAATATTGGTTTTGCGCAAGAAAACTTAACTGCTTATTACCAATATTCAACATCTTTTAAGGATATGGATGGTGGAGTAAAAATAGTTTATGAACTAAATCAGAAAGGTAGCGAAGCGAATTTTGAAATCAAGAAAAATGATAGATTTTATGATGGTAAGCTCTATCAATATATAAATTATAAAGATAAGATTTCAGAAACTCAACGAAATTATAAAGGTAAAAGAGCTGTAATTTATAAAAATTACAATAAGATTGATTGGGCTTTTAAAGATGAAACAAAAGTTGTTAATAATTGTAATGCGAAACGTGCAGACTATCAATTTGAAGAAGGTAATTTAACACATACGATAGAAGTTTGGTATTGTCCATCTGAAGTTCGTTTTTCTCCAATTGTTGAAGAGGTTAATTTTTTTGATATTCCAGGATATGTAATTTCTTACAAAGAAACACTAAACAATAAAGTGAAAAAGGTTTCAATGATAACTGAATATAATTTATTGGAGTTTAAAGAAAATAATACG
This sequence comes from Empedobacter sp. GD03861, assembly GCF_029840885.1. NCBI lineage: Bacteria > Pseudomonadati > Bacteroidota > Flavobacteriia > Flavobacteriales > Weeksellaceae > Empedobacter > Empedobacter sp. GD03861. The sequence continues at coordinate 42,970 of NZ_JAOCDJ010000015.1, read as the reverse complement.
ATTCAGATAAAACGTCCAAATGAAGGTGAAAGAATAAATTATGATTTAATTGATAAAGGATTTACAACTTCAAATAATTAATATTGAATGAAAAAATATTTTACGCTGTTTTTTTGCTTAACATTTTATGTTATGAATGCGCAAGAAAATTTAACTGCTTATTACCAATACAAAACTTCATTTCTTAACTCAAACTTAAATGGTGTTTCAATAGTTTATGAACTTAATAAAAAAGGAGATGAAGCAAATTTTGAAATCAGAAAAAATGATAGATTTTATGATGGACAAATATACAATTATGTAAATTACAGAGATAAGATAGCAGAAACACAGCGAAATTATAAAGATAAAAGAGCTATAATCTTCAGTAATTTTAAGAAAATTGATTGGGTTTTTAAAGATGAGACAAAAGTTATTAATAATTGTAATGCGAAACGTGCAGACTTTCAATTTGAAGTTGGCAAATTAACACATACGATAGAAATATGGTATTGTCCATCTGAAATCCGATTTTCCCCAATTGATCAGGATATTAATTATTTTGATATTCCAGGATATATCATTTCCTATAAAGAAACACTAAACAATAAAGCTAAAATGGTAACCGAATATAATTTATTGGAGTTTAAAGAAAATAATACGATTCAGATAAAACGTCCAAATGAAGGTGAAAGAATAAATTATGATTTAATTGATAAAGGATTTACAACTTCAAATAATTAATATTGAATGAAAAATATTTTTACGCTGTTTTTTTGCTTAACATTTTATGTTATGAATGCGCAAGAAAATTTAAAAATAGAGTATGAATTCAGAAATGAATTTGATTATCAAAATGCCTCAGATGCTAAGAGTAGAGATATGTACAAAAATAGTAATGATAATCGGTTGTATTTTGAATTGATTACATCTAAAGACGAATCTACTTTTAATAAAATTGATCGAGTAGATAATTCACAAAATAAAAGTGGAATGTCAATAAGTTTTGTTAGTGGTCCTGGAGGATTTTTTTATAAAAATTTAAAAGACAATAATTCACTTTCTGAAATTAATTTTAATGGTAAAAATCTCCTTATTTATGATTCAATTCCACAATATAAATGGATACTTAAAAAGGAGAATTCTAAAATTTTAGGATTTGATGTCAAAAAAGCAATTTTACAAGAATCCGAAAACACTATTGTTGAAGCTTGGTATGCTCCAAAACTCAATTATAAAAATGGACCAACAAATTATGGCGGATTACCTGGTGTAATTCTAAAAATTATTTTAAATAACAAAGAAGGAAATCAGTTGAATAAGCAAATTTACGTTGTAACAAAAGTTGAAGTGAGTGATAAATTCAAAATAAATAAACCAACCAAGGGTAAACAAATAACTCAGTCCGATTTTGAAAAAATGGTTGAAGAAGAAAACCGAAAATTTAATTAAATCCTTTTTGATATTAATTAATAGTTATTTATAATCTGTGAATATTTTTAATCAATATAATTACACTTTTTCTAAAGCAAACAATTCTTATCTTTGTTAAAGAAGAGTTGAATTAGATTTTATTCTAACAGAATACTTTTTTTATTAATTAAGATTTTTTGATACATGAAAATATTACTTTCTCCAGCGAAGATGATGAATTTGGAAACGAATGCTAAATGGAGAGCAACAACACCTCAATTTTTGGAACATTCGCAAGAAATTATGGATGTTATGAAAGAGATGAGTACAACAGATCTTGAAAAATTAATGAAAATTTCGAAAGATATTGCGGAAATGAATGTGGAGCGTAATCAGGTTTGGAATGTTAAACCTACTGCAAAACAAGCTATTCCAGCAGCTTTAGCTTTCAAAGGTGAAGTTTATAGAGGGTTGAATGCTGAAACTTTAGATGATGATGCATTTGATTACTTTAATAAACATGCATTTTTGTTATCTGGACTTTATGGGATGTTGCGTCCTTCTGATAAAGTAATGTTGTATCGATTGGAAATGGGTTCGAAATTAGATGTTCATGGTTCGAAAAATTTGTATGGTTTTTGGAAAGAAATTTTGACATCTTTTCTAAATTCAAAATTGAAGAAAGGCGAGTTTATCTTAAATTTAGCAAGCAATGAATATGCAAAAGTTTTGGATAGAAAATCATTAAAAGTTCCGATGATTGATGTAGAGTTTCAAGATTACAAGAATGGTGAATTGAAAAAAATCATGATGTATTTTAAACATGCTCGTGGTGCAATGGCGCGTTATTGTGCAGAAAATAAAGTTGAAACTTTGGATCAAGTGAAAGCATTTGACGTGGATGGTTATCGTTTTGATGAGAACCTTTCTGCCGAAGAAATTTTGGTATTTACAAGATAATGACTAAAAAAATAATAACTTGAAGACTACTTTATTAGTAGTCTTTTGTTATTTTTAAATCATATATGAAAGAAAATTTTATCGATAAATTACCCATCAAAATTATTTACTCGTTCCAATCTCTGATTGAAGAATTAGAACGATCTGAATACAATTTTGGAGAGTTTAAAGCTTTTCTAGAATACCTGAAAGCTACTCGACCAGAGTTGATTAATGGTGTTGAAACATTTGAAGATTTTCAGAAAATTATCAAAGATGTTGAGCCTATTATTGAGAAAATTATTCCTAATCCATTTGTAAAATATAATTTAAAAGCGATAACTTTTCCCTTTTCAGATAAATTTATTTTTGCAACGGATCGACTTAGAGAGTTGATTGATAATAATGAATCACGACTAAAATTCAATTTTGAAGATTTAGATTATGATACATTATATAAGTTTTGTTGTTGCTTCATCTTATCAAAATATTATCATAAAAATTTAGATTTTAATTTATCAAATCAGTTGGTGATAGACAATCAAAATGGCTACAGAACTTATCTTGGGACTGATATAAACCATGATTATTTTCGTATTTATCCATCCGAAGATAAATTTAAATTGACTGAAGATGAAATTGAAGAGTTGTTGAATAATTATGAAGATACAGCTTTGTGGATGAGAAAAATTCCAATTGGATCGTGGATTGCAAAAGGGTTTAATCTTGTTTCATTTTTTGATAATACGACTGAAATTGCACTTTCTAACTTAAAATCTAAATTATTATCTTATGGAGAACCTTTTAATATTGTTCGAAATGATATTATTTCTGCATTAAAATCTATTTTTAGGATCAATAATTTAGAAGTCGGTTTTTCAGCTTATAATTCGGATAAAAATCAATTAGAAATTAGTCATTTATTACAATTGAATGATAGTTTACTGATTGATAATCATAAAAAAATAAAACTGAATGAAGTTTTTTGTGCTGATTTAGAGAACAAAATATCGAAATCAGATTATTATGTTGTTTCTAATATTGACGCAGCTTTGGAGAAGTTTCCACAAGATAAAATGTTGAGAATGGCAAATGAATCTGGTCTGAAAAGTTTGATTCTTTATCCATTGAAAAACGGAAAATCTCATTTAGGTATTTTAGAAATAGGTTCGAAAGAATCTGGAGTTTTCAATCGAATTAATGCAAACCTTTTGCGCGAAATCACGCCTCTTTTAGAAGAATCTATTTATCGCTATACGGTAGAGTTTGAGAATCAAATCAATGCTTATATACAAACCGAATATACCTCGTTGCATCCAAGTGTAGATTGGAAATTTAGAGAAAAAGCTCGCGAACATATATTGCATCCGGGAAATACAAAACAAAAATTGCAGATTTCTTTTCAAAATGTATATCCAATTTATGGTGAATTGGATGTGAGAAATTCGTCAGTGATTCGAAATCAATGTTTAAAAATGGATTATACTAATCAGATTAATTACTTGATTTTGATTTGTAACGAGTTATATAATCGTACAAAAAAGAATAAATTTTTGGATTATATTGACGATTTGACTGATTTTTTGCAACGAATAGATAATGTAGATAAAATCTATTTCGAAAGCGAATTATTTGATTACATTACGTTGCATATTCATCCTGAAATTCCCAAATATGTAAAGGACAATGAGAAATCAATTATCGAAGAATATCTAAAAAAGTTAGATTCTACAACGGGATTATTTTACGTAGAACGCAAAAAATTTGACCAAACAATTGTAATGACAAATTCACTTTTGTCGAACAAATTAGACACTTTTCAGAAAGATGCTCAAGATGTATTTCCGCATTATTACGAACGTTTCAAGACAGATGGAATTGATTACAATTTGTATGTTGGGCGAAGTATTGCGCCGTTCAAAAAATTCTCCTATCAAAATATTCGAGAAATTAGATATTGGCAACTACAAGCGATGATAGCCTTGGAACAATCTTACAAAGAAATTCAGAAAAAAACACCATTAAAAGTTGAGGTTGCTTCGTTGATTTTTGCAACGAATACCACTTTAGATATTTTGTTCAAATTAGATGAGAAACGTTTTGATGTTAATGGATATAACAATGCAAAATATGAAATAATCAAGAAAAGATTGAGTAAAGCTTTTGTGAAAGGAACAAATGAACGAATCAATTTGCCACACAAAATTTGTATTATTTATACCGTAGATATCCTAAAAGAAGAATACTCAAATTATATCAATTTATTAATTGATAAGAAATTTTTGAAAAAAGATGTTGAATATTTGGAAATTGATGATTTGCAAGGTATAAGTGGTTTGCAAGCAATTAGAGTTTCGATTAATTATAAAAATAAACTCGAAAAATATACAAAAATAGAAGAATAAAGAATGGAAAAAGATGATGTATTGCTTAATATTTCGATAGATAGTACTGTCGAAAATATTTGGAAAGTTTTGACTGATGAACAAGCGTTTAATGAATGTTTTGAAAACATAAAAATGACTTGTAACGATTGGAAAGTAGGAGAGAAGATAAAGTTTGTATCACAAAAAAATAATGAAACGTTGATAGATGAAGCCTTGATTACATCAATTATGGAGAATGAACGTTTGCGATATAATTATAAAAAACAAAATACAGACCATGAGATTGAAGTGATTTTTAACTTGAAAGTTTCGGGTAATTTTACTTATCTATCAATTGAAGGAAAAGATTTTGCGGATGATTTTGAGCGCTCGCATTCAGAAAATGCGTGGATAAATATGATGCAAGCAATCAAGAAATATGTACAAAAAAAATAACCTTCAAATTTTTGAAGGTTATTTTTTTATATGTTAAAATCCGAAATTCAATCCAAAAACGATTCGTCCCGGATCTTCACCTTTAAAGTATGAAACTGTTGCGGTAATAGATTGTGCTCCGTTTATCCAAAGTCCGCCACCCATAGATGAATGCCATTTATTTGAGTCTTCTCCGTTTAACCAAACTCGTCCATAATCAGCTCCAACAAAAACGCCTAATCGCAATGGAACAACGGCTTTGAAACGTAAAGCATCAAATCGTAAATCAGATGTTTGTAAGAAAACTTTGTCTCCAGCAAAACGACCTAATCGATAACCACGTAAATCTTGATCTCCACCTAAATTAGCCATTTGGTAGAATTCCATAAAATTACCCCAAACTGCTTTACCTTTTAGCATAGAAGCAACTGTTAATCTTCCATTTGCAGAAATTTTGTGCGTAAAACCTAAATTAAGTTCTGTGTAAAAATGATTACGTTCAAAATCTGTCAAGTTAGAAATCCACTTTGCATTAGCTAAAAATGTCATACCTAATTTTGGCAATGATTCGTTATCGTAATTTTTGAACAAATATTTGGCTCCAATTTCTCCGAAATGTTGTCCTTTGAAAACGTCTCTATTAATTGATGGTAAATCTTCGACGATACGATCTTTATTCTCTTCAATCTTTTTGTAACTATAAATCGCAGAAAAATCTAAACGACCATTGTTATTCATAATCTTGAAAATAGATGGTCCAATACTATAACTTTCTAATCGAACACGGTTATAATCCATTCCAATTTCTTCTTGATTATTCACGGTTTCGTTTCCTAAGCCAAAGAAATTTGTACTATAAGTTGGACTCGTGTAAGCTGCATTAAGATCTAAATTCCATTTACCCAAAGCTTTTGTAAAGGTTCCTTTGTATTTTGCATCCCAACCGCCTGTCGCAAAATAATAACTTAATTGCAAATTGTGACGTTGCGAATATGGTTTACGATCAAAACCGTTGACAGTGTAGGTTGGCGATAAACCAATTTTTATTCCATCATCAGGATTGTAGCCGATATTAGGTAACATCGTAAAGAAATTATACATCGGTTGTTTGTAATCGTATGTATTAACCTCGTAATCGTTGACAAAATTTTTCGACGTCAAAAAAGTAGATTCAGATGCATCGCTTCCGTTAGCGTAATCATATACTTTTACTTTTGCAGAACGCTTTACTTCGTATATATCGTCATCTATTCCACCAATAATACGAACTAAAATAGCGTTATTTGGCTTTCCTTCAACCTTGAATTTATCTTTTCCGTTTAATCCATATAAACGAATTTCTTTCGTTTCTTTTTTATCAAAATCTTCATCAAGAATTAAAGTTCGATTTTGTCCTGAATAGATTTTTACATTTGTTTTTCCTTTTGGTAAACGAGTTATCACAAAATCTTCATCTTCGTCTGTTCCTTTCAGAATGACTAATTTGCGAAGAACTTTATTATATTCTTCAGCAAATTTTTCTAATTTAGATTTTCGGGCAATAAGATTATTAATGACTTCTTGATCATATTCTTGTTTTGTTTCTTCAGGAATTAATTCAAATGATTGTTTGATATAATCATCACTCAAATTATCTTGAATATATTTTGCTTCTTTTTTCCATAAATCAAGATCGGATGATTCTAAAATGGCTAAATCCAACGGATAAGGTTCTCTGTTGAACCATTTTACATTTTTGATATCATCTTTGTAATCTTGCATATGTCTAAGCGGAGGAATTTTCATAATCAAATGAAAGAAAAGTCCGTCATAACGTGGAAATGCTTGGTCTCTATCACGTGGAATTGGTTTGTAAACAGTTTGATTATTTTCTTTGTAAACGCCCCAACGCCATTGATCAGAATGTCGATCCCAATCACCAACTAACATATCAAAAAGTCGTGCACGAATGTAGGCTTGTTTATCTACAACAACATCTTTGTTTTTGTGAATTGCAGCCAACATATCATCTGTACTAACAATATCTTTTGGTTTTCCGAAAACACCATCTTGATATCCAGACATTGGTCGCTCTTCTATCATGTATAATTCATCACCAAAATTCTCATTATATTCTTTCAAGGCTTCTTGTTTCGGAACATAATATAATTTTGGCGTAGAATGCATGATATTGATCGGTTTCATCAAATTAGCAACTGTTAATGGATAATATGGATGATTGGTTGTATAGAAATCCATCAAAAATTTCTCTGTGAATGAATCTTCAAATTCATCTGCAACATATTTATTTTTAAATGCTACTTGCTGAATAAATTGCGTGGCACTTTTCTTCACCGATCGCATATTGTATTCTTCACCTTTTGCATTTGCCAATCGCAAACTTTGCGTTTGATGTCCACCACCCATTCTAACAGGGATTAAACCTCCATTTAGCTGACTTAAATTAACGGTATTAGCAGTAATTGTTTGTCCATATGTTCGACGATAATGGCGACCAAAAAAGAATTTATACGGATCAGATTTACGTGTATCTTCTAACGGATATACACTTGTTTCTTTCGTTTTCGGCATTTTTTTATCATCATAAACTTGAGCCAAATATTTCTTTTTCTTTTCTGTAATTTGTTTTGATAATAATAACTCAACTCCATGATCTTTAAAACCATAGAAATTCGCTTTAGAAGCCCCATTATCATACAAATCTAAGACAACAAAACCATTATCTCCGTAAGAAAAATCGTTTTTACCAACCGCTTTTGCCGATTCTTTTTTAGAACCAGAACCGCTGATAATTTGTTTGACATTGTTTTGCTGAATGTATTGCAAGTTGTGATCGTGTCCAGAAACAACAATTACATTATTTCTATTTTCGATAAGCGTTGCAATACGAGAAGCCATCTCTCTGTATTTGAAATTATTAACGTCTTGAGGGCTAAGACCTGTTGTACTTCTTAGTAAATTGATAAAAGATCCAATTACAGGTAATGGAACTTTGAAATTATCTCCTAATGGATAAAACTGTTTTTTGAAATCAAATTGTCCACCATGTGTTCCGTTCGAATATAACGGATGATGCATCGTGATAACAGTTGTTCTATTTTGATATTTGTTCAATTGCGATTCTAGTTCTTCGAAGAAAGCTTCGCGTGATTTGATATCACATTTTTCATTCAGGCCAGGATGTTTATCCCAATCTTGCAAATACCATTCAGAATCTATCGCAATAATTCCGATGCTATCATTTACATTTATTTTATCAATTGGACATGCATCTTTTGGTAAAAATGATTTTTTATTACCCAATTGTTTTTTGACTAATTTTTCTTGTTCTTTTAATCCTTTTACACCATTCCGCCAATCATGATTTCCTGGAATAAAAAGAGTTTTTCCTTTAAATTCTTTCGCTAAATCAATCTGAAATTGAAGTTTTTCTCTACTTGTTGTATATTCAGCTTTTGTAGAATCTGTTACAATTCCATTTTCGTAAACATTATCACCTAAAAAGAAAAGATAAGAAGAAGAGTCAGCTTTCGCTAATTCAAGTTTTAGCGTTTCTAAATTTTGTTTATTTTTTGGTTGATCTAAATTTCCGGCATCTCCGATTAAATAAATAGATTGAATCTTTTTTCCTTCAACTTCTTGAACTTTTTCAGTCTTAATATTTTTCCCGTATTGAGGATGTTGCGTAGCGCAAGATGTCATATAAAGGCAAGAACCTACTAAAGCCAAAAAAGGATAATTCAATTTTTTGTTGTTCAGTGTTGGTAATAATTTCATACATTTAAGCGTTAAAAACTTGTGATGAACCAATTGTTATTAAATATAGAAAACTATGTTTTCAATCTGTTCAAAGATAATCTTTCTTTAGATTTTACGTATCATAATTTTATGCATACTGTAAAAGTTGTAGAAGCTATAAAAACTTTGAGCGCGGAGGAACAAATCTCTACAGATTTACAAGAAAAATTATTAATTGCTGGTTGGTTTCATGATACGGGATATACAAAAACCGTGCAAGGTCATGAAAAAGAAAGTGCAAATATTGCAAAACAGTATTTGAGCGAGCATAATTTCGACGAAAATTACATCAACGAAGTCCAAGATTATATTTTAATCACAACATTAAATAGTGTTCCGAAAAATATAGGTGAAGCAATTGTAAAAGATGCAGATAACTATCATTTAGGACAAACCGAATATCCTAAGATTTCTGAGTTGTTACGTGATGAAATTGCCAAAATTTGTCACAAAGAATTTTCGGACTATGAATGGCATGTAGAGAATAGAAATTTCTTTCTAAACGTACATCATTTTTATACGGATGCTGCAAAAAAGCTTTGGCAGAAAGGAAAAGAAGAAAATTTGATCTTTACCCAAAATAAAATCAAAGAGATAGAGTTGATTGGTGATATTCCCAATAAGTATGAAATCAAGAAAAAGAAAAACGATAAGATTCAACAACCAGATCGTGGTGTTGATACACTTTTTCGTGTAACGTTGAACAATCATACTCGTTTAAGCGATATTGCGGATAGTAAAGCCAATATCTTATTGTCTGTAAATGCTATCGTGATTTCGATTGCACTTTCTACTTTGGTTCCAAAATTAGGAAGTCCAAAGAATGAATATTTACTTTTACCTTCAATTGTAATGCTTTTATCAAGCGTTGTTTCAATTATTTTTGCAATTTTAGCAACTAAACCAAATGTAACGTACGAAAGTTTTAACGAAGAAGATGTAAAAAACAAAAAAGTGAATTTGCTTTTCTTTGGGAATTTTTATCAAATGTCGCTTGATGCCTACGAAGAAGCGATGCAAGAACTGATGAAAGACCGCGATTATTTATATAATTCTATGACAAGAGATTTGTATTATTTAGGAAAAGTTTTGGAAAGAAAATATCGTTTGTTAAGCATCACGTACACAATTTTTATGATCGGAACAATTTTATCCGTTCTAACGTTTGCTTACGCGATGATCACAAATGTTGCTTAATTATTTCTTTACTTTTTCAAAAGTAAAAGCAATTTTACTTGATTCATCATTACTAATCTCAGCTTTTAACTGATTTCCAACTTTCCAATATTTGATAAGTTTAGGAAAATCATTCTCTTGATTTTCTAATGTAAACGAATTTTTATCAGAATTGATTAACTCAAAATCAGTTGTCTCTTTTTTAGTTTTGTCCAAATTAACTTTCAATATCCATTTATCATCAATCTTTGTGATAGTAAGATGTTCCTGCGAAATTGTATCATTATTTTTGATTGTAAACCCGCAACCTAAAAAAGTGTTTTTATCAACTTTTTTCCAGTTTTCATACGTTTTTCGATCCGATTTTTCATTTGTTCTAATCCATTCTCCAACCAAAAAATCAAAACTTGGTTTATCAGCAGAAGTTTTAGTTGATTCGCAAGAATTCAACAAAAAAATAAATAAAAGAAGAAAAGTAAATAGTTTCATATTAGTGTGCTTAATAGTAAAAATAATCAATTTGAAATAGTTAAAATGATAGAAATGATTTTTTCTCAAAAATTTTATTCTTTTATGTATTATTGGTTTACTTTTTGTGTAATTCGTGGCAGTTAAATTAGGCAATAAACAAAAGGTACACTATTTTTGAAGTATGCGACTTTCTACAAAACAAAAGTTTTTTCAATACATTAAAAAATCATTTAATTTTTTTCAAAACTTGTTGAACCTGTTAAAATTGGTTTTAACAGAGCGACAATTTTTGTATTTATCGTGTATTTTAGTAGCTATTTCATCTGCTTTTGCAGTGATTGTGCTAAAAACTTTTGCGCACAATGTTTTTCAATTTACTATTTATATTAATAATTTAGTCAAACTACCTTATATCAATAGTATATTGCCAATTATAGGTATTTTGTTGACGGTTTTTGTAGTACAGAAATTTTTGGATGGTTCGATAGAAAAGGGAACTTCTCAAATTATGATTGCTGTAGCTAAAAAGTCTGGAATAATGCCTAAAAAACAGATGTATGCTCAGATTTTAACGAGTTCCTTAACAGTTGGTATGGGTGGTTCGGCTGGTTTAGAATCCCCAATTACAATTACTGGTGCAGCTTTTGGTTCTAATTATGCACAATATTACAGATTCAAATACAAAGAAAGAACACTTTTGTTGGCTTGTGGTGTTGCAGCTGGTATTGCGACAGCATTCAATGCGCCAATTGCAGGTGTTTTGTTCGCGATAGAAATTGTATTAGCGGATATGAGTGTTACTGCTTTTATTCCTTTATTGTTATCTTCTGCAACGGGGGCTTTAATTGCTAATTTAACTTTAAAAAGCAATATGTTATTATCCTTTCGTTATGCGTTAGGGTTTGATTATCATAATGTTATTTTCTATGTTATTTTGGGTGTTTTAGCAGGGTTTGTTTCAGTTTACCATGCTCGATTATTTCGTAAAGTAGAACATTTGATAGGAAATTATTCGGATAATGTATATTGGCGAGCGATTGTTGGAGCGGGAAGTTTAGCAATATTGATTTTCTTTTTCCCAACTTTATTTGGTGAAGGTTATGAGAGTATAAAATATTTAGCAAATGATGAAGCGGGTTTTATTTTAAATAACTCTTTGTTAGAGAGTTTTAGAACGAATCAATGGATAGTTTTAGGATTTGTTTTTGTCACAATTTTAATCAAATCTATAGCAACAGGTCTAACTTTAGGAAGTGGAGGAAACGGAGGAAACTTCGCGCCATCATTATTTGTTGGGTCTTATCTTGGTTTTGTCGTTGCAAAATTTTTTAATTTAATCGGTTTCAAAGAAGTTCCAGTTGGTAATTTTACAGTTGTTGGAATGGCAGCTGTTTTAAGTGGATTGTTTCACGCCCCATTAACAGCGATTTTCCTAATTGCTGAAATTACTGGAGGTTATGGATTAATTATTCCATTAATGATTGTTTCTTCAATAAGTTTTGCAATTTCAAAACGATACGACAAATATTCGATGGATATATACGCAATAGCAGAAAAAGGAATTGTTTTTACATCTGATAAAGACCGAAATTTGTTCAATAAAATTGATTTGTTTTCGATTTATATCAAGAATATCAAAACATTGACGGTTTACAATTCAATTGAAGATATAAAAGAAATTTTTTCTACTACAACACAAGACTTTATTCCAGTTCTAAACGAAGATAAATCGATTCATGGAATTATAGTTTTAGATAATATTCGATCATTTATTTTTAATGATAATATTGATAAAAGCTACTTAGAATGTATTACAGAAGCAACTTCGACATCTATTTTTACGAATGCTGCAAACGTGATGAAAATGATGGAAGCAAAAAAAATAGATTATATTTTACTCACTAAAAAAGGTAAATTTGAAGGTTATGTAACCGAAAGTTTATTATTAGAAAGTTATCGAAGTAATTTGAATAAGTTGAGAATTGAGTAGAAATATTTGAATATAATATACAAAAAAAGCCTCTATTTTTAGAGGCTTTTCATTATAATTCTTTTTTCATTTCATATTGTTTGTCGTACAATTCTAATCCCATCGATTGAATAAAATCATTTGTAGAGATTTCTCTTTCGTCAACATTAATCATTTTAATCTCTTTATTTTTCAAATCGCTGAAAAGGATGGAAGCTAAATAACGATTTCTATAATCGTGATGAACACCAAATTGATAAATACGTGTATTATTTTTGTTGATAATTTTATAAGCAACTAAAATTCCATCTTCATAAATTCCATTTATTTGACAATCTTCGATGATATTTTTTACACTTTGAATATCATTTTTCCAAGTAGGTTTTATGTCCCAAAAGTTTTCACTTGTAATCAAATCTAAATCACTAAATTCTATAATTTCATGTAATGGATTTACGACCAAAATAGGAATTCCTTTATAACTGTTTAAAGTTCTTGTTTTTTCGAAACCACAAGCTTCATAAGCGTTAATAGCAAAATCATTTTTAATATTTACTTCTAAAAATATGTTTTTTACTTGTTGTTCTTTCAATTTTGGAAAACTAAAATCTAACATTTGTTGTGTGATTTTTTTTCCACGATGTTCAGGACAAACGCCCGTTCCACCAATATAAGCTGTTTTTACTTCGTTATAATTTCTAATTCCATAAAGTAAAAAGCCAACTAATTTTCCATCAATACTAGCACCTACAGAATAATCTAGATTGATATCTTCCATTTTTAATTTTCCCTGAAATTGTTCAGTTGAAAGATTGATAGAAACGTAATAATTTTGATAAGAAAGATTATATAAGGCTGATAATTCTTCCAAATCAACATGATTTAATGAGTGTATTTCAATGTTTGTTTGCATAGCTGTAATTTGCAAAGCAAAAATAGCCCCAACATTTAAGTTTTTTCTAAAAAAAATCTTAAAAAATTAGTAAAGATTGAATTTTATTTGAACTATGTAATCCGAATTTGATAAAAATATAATTTATTTAATAATATTGACTGAATAATTATACATAAATTTTAAAAATAGTGTAGAGGATAATATATAGAATTAAGAAAACTTCTTTTTTTTATGATTTAACATAAGCTTATTATTGATTATGCTGAAGAAAATTCTGTAATCAATAAATTTGCATACATTTTTAAAACTAAAACTACGAGAGAAGTCTAACTTTCTCCTCATTTGTTGAAACAATTATTCTTCTCTCGATTTTTTTTGAAAAATACTCCTCGAAGAATTCAAGTAAAGTGTATTTGTTACACTAATTAAAATACCAAATTCTCAAAATTTCTTTCCAAAACTTATTTCAAAATATCTATTTCTCAAAAAATATTTAAACATATGATGAATTTAATAAAGCTTTGAAAAATTATTAAAAAATGATTAACGAACATTTGTTAGTTTTTTTCTTTTGATTATTTTAGTCGTTCAAATTATCACAAAAAAAATGAGTAAAAATTTAACAAAATTGGCTTGTCTAGCTATATTTTGCAGCTATAGCTATGTCTCTGCTCAACAGAAAACGACAGATAGTGTGGTTGTAGAAAAAGTAGAATTAATACAACCAAGAGAAAACAAAGACAAAGTTGATGTGCAGTTTTATGGATTTATCAGGAATGATATTTTTATGGATACGCGTCAAATGATTGGAGCAGGAGAGGCTTTGGTTCCGCTTTATCCAAAAGATCGTTTATCGGATGTAAACGGTGCTGATATCAATGCAGCTTCTAAATTTCACATGTTATCGATTGTTTCGAGAGCTGGTGTTAATTTGAAAGGTCCAGAATTACTTGGAGCTAAAACTTCTGGTATTTTAGAGGGAGAATTTTTTGGAGCAACAGAAGGAGGAATCAACGAGTTTCGTTTGCGTCACGCATATGTGATGTTGGATTGGGAGAAAACGCAATTAGGGATTGGACAATATTGGCATCCTTTCGTTGTGTTAGAAGCTTTGCCAAATGTTGCAAATTATGGAACTGGTGCGCCTGTTTATGCTTTAAATCGTAATCCTCAAGTTCGTTTAACGCATAAATTCACAGACAAATTTAAAGTTATTGCTGCTTTACATTCTCAACGAGATTTTACTCCAAATACAGAGCCCTTTCGAAATAGTGGAATGCCAGCGGCTCATCTTCAATTTCAATATAAATCACAAGTTTTTACTGCCGGAATTGGTGCGCAATATGAAAATTTGAAGCCAAAATTATCTTCAGGAAATCCTCCTGTTAAGTCTAATGAACGAGTTGAAAATGTTTCGTTTATGGCTTATTCTAAGTTAAATACAAAACCTTTACAAGTAACTTTCGCTGGATATTTGATGCAAGATGCGTCGTCTTTTGTACAACTTGGTGGAATTGTAGGATATCAAACAAGTCCGACGGCTGTTGAAACATATAAACCAATGAATACGCATAGTATGTGGATTGATTTGCAACAAAACTCAACAGGTAAATTTTCGTTCGGACTATTTGCAGGTTATGTTAGAAATAATGGTGTGAAAAATCCAGTAGAAGGAGCAATTGCATCAATATCTTATGGTGTAACGACAAATTGGGGCGCAATTTCGGCAACTCCAGGTACACGCACTGTAAATTATTTGTACAAAGTAGTTCCTCGTTTAGATCTTACCTTAAGCAAAGCCTTAAAATTTAGATTAGAATATGATCGAAGCACAGCGCAATGGGCAGATGCGACGATAAAAGGTACGGGAACCGAAAATAAATATTTAGCAAATAACAATAGATTTCAACTGACAACATTATTTAACTTCTAATATTACACAAAAAACATGAGTACAAATACTTTAGATACTTCGCAAACAGTAGCGAAGAAGGATAATATTTTCCAAATTATTTTAGCATCATCTGTCGGAACCTTAATCGAATGGTACGATATGTTCTTGGCAATCATCTTAGCTAGTGTATTATCAACACAATTATTTCCTAACGATGGTTCGTCGCATTTCTTAGAAACACTTGCAGTAGTGGTTTCATCATTTATGTTCCGTCCGATTGGATCATTAATTTTTGGAAGTATTGGAGATCGTATTGGTAGAAAATATTCATTCTTAGTTTCTTTAATTATGATGGGAGCAGCTACATTCTTGATTGGTTGTATTCCAACTTTTGATAGTGTAGGTTGGTTTGCTCCTGTTTTATTATTGTTTTGCCGCATTATGCAAGGACTTGCAATTAGTGGAGAATATGCAGGTGCTGTAATTTATGTAGCAGAACATGCGCCAGCAGAGAAGCGAGGATTTTACACAGGGTTTATTCAAGCAACTGTTCCAATTGGATTATTATTATGTTTAACAGTTGTTTTCTTAACACAATCATTTTTATCAGAAGAGGCTTTTGCAAGTTTCGGATGGAGGATTCCATTCTTATTTAGTGGAATATTAGTGATTTTGAGTTACTTTATTCGTCAACGCTTACATGAAAGTCCAATTTTTGAACAATTAAAAAAAGAAGGAAAAACATCTAAAACTCCAATTAAAGATGCTTTTACAACTCCAGGAAACGTAAAGTTAATGTTAAAGGCTATTTTTGGAGGAAATGCGGCGCAAAGTACAATTATGCAAACAACGTTATTCGTTACGCTTTTCTTCTTACAACGCGCAGTTAACTTACCTTACGAAACAGTTTTAATTGTTGTTTTATGTTCTACATTATTTAGTTCATTTTTCTATCAATGGTTTGGTGCATTAAGTGATAAAATTGGTCGTAAACCTGTTATGTTAGGTGGAATGATTTGTAGTTTTATCTTAATTCCATTATCATTTTTTTTGTACATGAAATTAGGAAATCCTGAAGGATTGAAAGAAGTTCATGATATTTCGAATTTAGCAGTTTTAGGAATTGTAGTTGTAAGTTTAATTACTTCAATTGCAGGAGCAGCAACATATGGTCCGCTTGGAGCTTTTATGTTAGAAATTTTCCCAACAAAGATTCGATACACTAGTATGGGATTTGCACAAAATATGGGAAATGGATTTATTGGTGGAGCAACAACTTTTGTAACGGAATTAATCAAAAGTACGATTATCGTTTCGGCTGCTATGTCGCCTTATATTGGATTAGCTTATCCATTGATATTAATCTTTATTGCGATTTTAGTGAATTATTTTACAATTCCAGAAACGTACAAAACAGATTTAACAGAAGATAATTAAATCAATATTAGATAAAATGTAAAAATCCTTCAAGTATTCTTGAAGGATTTTTTTTGAAGAATTAATTAAATTTCAAGGCGTAAAAAAAATCCACTCAAACGAGTGGATTTTTTATTGTATCAGAAATATTATTTTTTCTTTTTTGTATCAACTGCTCCTGATAATTCAGATCCAGCTTTAAATTTAGCTACTGTTTTAGCAGCAATTTTAATTTCTTTTTTAGTTTGTGGGTTGATACCTGTTCTTGCAGCTCTCTCAGAAGTTGAGAAAGTACCGAATCCTACTAAAGCAACTTTGTCTCCTTTTGCTAAAGCTTTAGTTACATTTTCTGTAAATGAGTTTAAGGCTTTTTTAGCAGCTTCTTTAGAAATTCCAGCGTCAGCTGCAATTGCATCGATAAGTTCTGATTTGTTCATAGTTGTAACTTTTTAAATTAATTTATACACAAATATACTCTTTCCCTTTATTTGTGCAAGTTTCAACGCAATAAATTTCAATAAAAATGCAAAATTTTATGAAATCGGTGTCAAAAATCAGTAAATAAGTACTTATTTTACGAATAAGGTATCCTCGTTTTGATGTCCATTGATGAAATCTTTGGCTGTCATACGACGCTTTCCTTCCGGTTGAAGTTCTAAAATTTCGTAAACTCCTTGAGGTAGATTGATATAAAGGTTATTTTTTTGTAAAATTAATTGATAATCTTCTCCTTCAACAACAATATCCGTTTTTAGACCTGCATATATTTTTAACGATTTATAATTTTCGCCATTTCCAAAAGTTGTCCATGCACATGGATAAGGAGAAAGTCCTCTAATTTTGTTGTGAATAGCAGTAATTGAATCGTTCCAATCTATTTTACAATCTTCCTTAAAGATTTTTGGAGCATGTTTTAATTCTGTTGTTTCATCTTGCGGATGAGGTTTTAATGAATCATTTTCTAAACCATCCAACGTTTTCACAACTAATTTTGCACCGATATGCATCAATTCGTCATGAATTTTACCAACATTATCATTTTCTCCAATTTCTACTTTATCAGAAATTAAGATATTTCCGGTATCAATTTTTTCATCAATTAAGAAAGTTGTTACTCCAGTTTCCTGATCACCATTCATCACAGCCCAATTAATTGGTGCAGCTCCGCGATACTGAGGAAGAAGTGAACCGTGTAAATTGAATGTTCCTTTCGACGGAATTGACCAAACAACTTGTGGCAACATACGAAAAGCTACAACAACAAAAACATCAGCATTCCAGCTTTTTAATGTTTCGATAAAAGCTTCGTCTCGTAATTTTTCTGGTTGAGCCAAAGGCAAATTATGTTCAACTGCATATTTTTTGACATCAGAAATATTCATTTTTTGTCCTCTACCAGACGGTTTATCTGGAACAGTAACAACTCCAACTATTTCGTGATGACTATTTGTATTGATTTCATTCAAAGATGTCGCCGCAAATTCGGGCGTACCCATAAAGACTACTCGCATTTTTATTCTATTAGTTTATAAGAATCGAATCCAATTGGTTGAACTCGCATTTCGTCTATCAAATATTGCAATTCTTCGACGATTTTATCTTTTGGCGAATTTATGAATTTTGAAAGGATTTCGGCTTGCGTTTTTGTACCTTCTTTCAAATATTCAATTAAATCGGTTGAATTAAAGTTTTCATTTTGTTTTTTGGATTGACAAACATCGCATTTACCACAATTTTGATCAGATTTTTGATTAAAATATCCAAATAATAAACGTTCTCTACAAATTGTATTTTGTTCGGCATAATAAGCCATAGCTTGCAAACGTTTCCAATTATTCACTTGAATTGCTTCGAAATCTTTCCACAATTTATTTTTAAACGCATTAGAATCGCGCGGAACAAGAAATCTAAATCGCGCTAAAAATCGATCCGAATAATCAATAGAACCATTTTTTGCATATTCGTGTAAGCTATTCCTAATGTCGCCAATACTCATATGCAATTCAAACGCCATTTTACTTTCCGAAATTTCTCTATTATAAGTGTAAATTCCAGGGTAATGACGTTGTAAATAATCAAAAATTCGGTTTTCATTCAAATTAATCGAATGTGGTGACGCCAAAATTTGAATGCTACTATTTTGTGAATAATTTTTTTGCTGAATGATTTCTTTCGTATTTAAAAACTCTAAAAATTGAAGAACCATTTTAAGATTTAAACCAAATTTTTCGGCAAATTTTGGAAGATCCAATTGATAATTCATTTCCGTTAATTCGCCTTCCGCTAATTGCAATTGACTAAACAAACAATTCCCAATTTTGATAAAATCTTGTTGCGAAGGTAAATTCGCTTTGAAAATATTTTCTGCTTGAATTCGATCATCAGGATTGTACAAATAAATTCCATACGATTCCTGTTCATCACGTCCAGCGCGCCCAACTTCTTGGTAATACGCTTCTATTCCTTGTGGCAAATCGATATGAAAAACGGTACGAACATTTGGTTTGTCTATTCCCATTCCAAACGCATTTGTCGAAACCATAATTCGCGAATTACTTAACATCCAATCTTGCTGTTTTTGCTCTTTTTCGTCTTTGGTTAATTTGGCGTGAAAAAAATCGGCATCAAATCCATTTTGACTTAAAAAACTTGCAATTTCGTAGGTTAATTTTCGATTTCGAACAAAAATAATACTCGAACCAGGATATTTTTTTAAATAATAAATCAAATCATTTTTCTTATCAGCTGAAAGAAAAACATTGTACGAAAGATTTTCCCTTTTTAAAGAAGATTTAAATACTTCGGGATTATCTAACTCTAATTTTTCTACAATTTCTTGCTGAATTTTTTCTGTCGCTGTTGCAGTCAACGCTAGGATTGGAACTTTAGGAAGAATAGTTTTTAACCTCGAAATTCGATGATATGCAGGTCGAAAATCATGTCCCCATTCGGAAACACAATGCGCTTCGTCAACTGCAAGCAAACTAATATTGATTTGTTTCAATCGTTCAACAAAAATTCTACTTTGCAAACGCTCTGGTGAAACATATAATAATTTGATTTTGTTGTTTTGACAATCGTCCAAAATTTTCCCAATTGTATTTTGATCAATTTCATTGGTGATATATGCCGTAGAAATTCCTTTTGATTGTAAATTCTGAACTTGATCTTTCATTAACGCAATAAGCGGCGAAATGACCAATGTTAATCCATCAAAAATAATCGCTGGAACTTGATAACAGATAGATTTTCCGCCACCAGTCGGCAAAATTGCCAACGTATCTTTACCTTCCAAAATGCTTGAGATGATTTCCTCTTGCGGCGTTTTGAAAGAAGGATAATTCCAATACTTAAAAAGAATTTCTTTTGGTGTCAAATTACAAAGCTTTGTTGTAAATTTAGGTAAAATCTGCGATTTTATGTTTAAACTTAAAACTTCATTAGTTATTTTTTTTAAAAATTGTAAATAATTTTATGCTTTTATAAGAAAAATAATGGGGTGATTTTGGTTTAATTACTTAATCAATGAATTTATCATTTTTTATATTATCCGATAGATATCCCATTATAATAAACATAAATAATTGAAATCATTAAGACTATAGATTCAATGATCCAAATAAATTTTATCGGAATTTTTATACTTATTATAATAAGTTGTTCAATTAATAAAATAAAAAAGAAAATAATTAATCCAAAAAAAGCGATTGTTCCACCCAAGGCATTTCCTCCATTATTATCAATAAAAAGATAGTTTATAGACATAAATAAAAGGAAGAGTTCTAAAATACTCAACACAATTAATATTGGTGTAAGTTTAAATTTCATTTTAAAATAGATTCCAGAAAGTACAAAGCTTTGTTGTAAATTTAGGTAAAATCTGTGATTTATTAGAAGAATTAATCGATTATACCCTTTTTGTATTTTACAAAAAGTGAAATTTCATTCACTAATAAAACAATATTAAATCCTAAAAATAAAAGAATTTCTGAACTCATATTGAAGTAAGCTAATCGATCTTGCAAAATCATAAAAGGGGCTACAATTGCGGCTGATAAAAAAATACTGAAAAAAGCAGATTGAATAAGTGTTGCAATGCGAATCATATTTCGTTTTGCAACTTGTGATGGATTAATTATCAGAATAATAGAATTGAAAGTAATAAATGCAATAATTCCTGTATTTATTGATAGAAATGATGAAGAATCAAATGATTGAAAGATATATTTCAAGCTGAAATAAATTCCTTTATCGTAACAAAATTTACAGAAAATAATGAATGATATAATCGTAACGCTTATGGTAATTGCCTTATTAATTCTGCTTTCTTTTGGTGTTGCAACTAATCTTTTTCCAGTCAAAATGGAAGGAATATAATTTTTGTTTCCGTCTAAATAATTGTACAACAAAATAATAATGGAAAATCCTGTAAATATAAAAAGTGATAATAGTTGTAAAACTAAATCTTGTTCAATCAATTTATAATTTAAATCAGATTCATAAACTTCATTTGAAACAAAAATATAAATTCCAATCATCGCAACGACATAGAGTTGATAAACAATTCCCCAAGCAGGATTTAGGTTAAAAGGCTGATTATAATCTTGGACAATTTCACTATAACTTTTTTCGCGTTTGAAACTGCTTGATTCTTCTTCAAAATTGGTAGAATTTTGAAAAATTATACCAGTAACTGCAATAAATAATATTGAAGCTATTGCTCCAAAAAATACAAAAGCTGTGATTTGAACGTCGCAAAAATAATCTGTAATATTTATTAATAGAGGAGTTATAAGAAATAAAATCCATTTTGGACGAAGGTTTACTTGCCAAATTTCTTTTAGAATAAGTGTTTGAAATCAGCAATTGCTAATCCAAAAATTAAGAAAATAAAGGTCATAGAGTAGGTTTGGTTAAAAATACAAAAAGCCAACAAATTTGTTGACTTTTTGGTTTGAAATTTATTCTGTAATCCCTTCTAACATAAATAAGAAAGCATCTTCTTTTGCATCTTCTTTCAATGACTCGAATCGACCAGATGCACCACCGTGTCCTGTATCCATATTTGTATCTAAAAGTAAAATGTTATTATCTGTTTTTAAATCTCTTAATTTCGCCACCCATTTTGCAGGTTCCCAATATTGTACTTGAGAATCGTGTAAACCTGTCGAAACATAAAGGTTTGGATAAGCTTTCGCTTCCACATTATCGTAAGGCGAATACGATTTCATGTAATCGTAATATTCTTTTTCGTTTGGATTTCCCCATTCATCATATTCCCCTGTTGTCAATGGAATAGAATCGTCTAACATTGTTGTGACAACATCCACAAAAGGAACTTGCGCAATTACACCATTGAATAATGTTGGCTCGTAATTAATCACAGCACCCATCAACAATCCACCAGCAGAACCTCCCATTGCGTACAAGTGTTTTGATGACGTATAATTTTGTTGAATCAAATATTTTGCTGCATCAATATAATCGAAGAAAGTATTTTTCTTTTCTAACATTTTTCCATCTTCATACCATTCGCGACCAAGATATTGACCACCACGAATATGTGCAATTGCATAGATAAAACCTCTGTCCAAAAGACTTAATCGAACCGAACTAAAATAAGGCTCTATCGTGTAACCATACGAACCATAAGCGTAAAGTAGAAGAGGAGTTTCGGCAGAAAGAGGCGTATCTTTTCGACGAACTAATGAGATTGGAACCATTTCTCCATCGCGAGCTTCTGCCCAAATACGTTCAGAAATATAATTTTCTTTATCAAAATCACCTATAACAACTTGCTCTTTTTTGATTTCGAATGTTTTATCATTCATGTTAAAATCAATCACAGAAGAAGGAGTTGTCAACGATGTATATCCGTAACGCAAAATGTCAGTATCAAAATCTGGATTTGTGCCAACATTTGCTGTATAGGTTTCTTCGTTAAATGGCAAATAATAATCAGTTGAATTATCCCATGCTTTGATATTCATCTGCAATAAACCATTTGTGCGCTCTTCGATAACCAAATAATTCTTGAAAATTTCGAAACCTTCAATCAATGTTTCTTCGCGATGAGGAATTACATCAATCCAATTTTCTTGTTCTGTTTTTTCGACAGAAGTTTTCATTAATTTGAAGTTAAAAGCATCATCTTTATTGGTTTGAATATAAAATGAATCACCAAAATGTTCGATTGAATATTCTAAATCACGTTCTCTTTTTTGAAAGATTTTAAACTCAGCATCTGGTTGATTAGAAGGAATATATCTAAACTCGTCAGAAACAGTACTTGAAGATCCAATAATGATGTAATCTCTTGATTTTGATTTGTAAACAAACGCATTGAACGTATCATCTACTTCTTCAAAAACTAAAATATCATCTTCTTGTTTTGTACCTAATTTGTGTTTCCAAATTTGATAAGCACGCAATGTTTCATCTTTTCTTGTATAAAACAAGGTTTTATTATCAGCGGCCCAAACAGAACCTCCAGTTGTATTCTCTATTTTATCAGAAAGAATTTCTCCAGTTGTTAAATCTTTGATTTGAATCGTATAAATTCTTCGCGAAACATTGTCAACCCCAAAGGAAACCAATTGATTATTTGGTGCCATCGAAATTCCACCCAATTGATAGTACGAATGACCTTCAGCCATTGTGTTGACATCAAAAAGAATTTCATCTGGATTCTCTAAACTATCTTTTCGACGTTTGTGAATTGGATATTCTTTTCCTTTTTGATATTCCGTCAAATACCAATAACCATTCAATTTGTACGGAACAGACGAATCATCTTCTTTGATTCGCGCTTTCATTTCCTCAAAAAGTTTGGTTTGTAAAGCTTCTGTTGGTTGTAGAATAGCTTTTGTGTATTCGTTTTCTTGGTTCAAATAATTGATAACTTCAGAGTTTTCACGATCATTCAACCAATAATAATTATCGATGCGGATATCTCCGTGTTTTTCTAATTTTTGTTCTATTTTTTTCGCAATAGGTGCTTGCATTTTCTAAAATTTAAGGTGCAAATGTACTATAAAAACTTACTTTGAATAAGTTGTAGTTGACCAAGATTTATCACCTGTTTTATATTCGATGATGATATTATTTCCGTTCAAATAGCCAATTGTTTGGTAATTTCCGTTTTGAGAAATCACTGTCACATGGAAAATATTTTGTTGAGCAGCTGGATAAAATTGTGCAATAACTTGTGAATTTTCTTGGTCGATTAATACAAATTCGTTGTTATTTGTACTTGCTGTTGTGTAATTTTTTCCGTTTGATTTGTAAACGTTTTTGTTTTCTACAGTTTTATTTGACACTTGCGTAACGACTTTATTCGTTGTTTCTTTAATAGTTGTTGTATTTTCTGTTTTAGTTACAGGTAAATCTTTTGCATTTTGTTTTCCAACCTGATTCATAGCAAATGTTAAGGCTTCTTGATAACCTTTTGTAAAATCTTTTTCCTTTGACGAACCTTCATAAGTTGAAATCACATTATTATTACAGTCTGTAAACGTTACTTTTAATTTATTTTTAAAAGCAACAGAAGTATTTTCAATATTTGCTTTTGTAGCTAAACAAGGATTGATTTGCACATCTAACGGAATAGAATTTTCATTTACTATTTCATATTCTTTTTTTCTCAAAGCAGTTTTCAATCCTGTATTCAATTGATAATCTTCTTTTACGAAATCTTTAAATAGTTGAGGAATGATAACATATTTGTAATCAGCTACATTTTGTGCTTGTAATGACGATAAAGCAATAAGAAATAAACTTGATAATATAATTTTCATAGCAAGATTATTTAGCCGATAATTTAACTTCTTTCCAACTATTATTTTCAGAAACCTCATAGGAAATCGTATTTCCACTGATGTATCCTACCGAAAAATAATTCGAATTTCCTTTTGTAACAATTACTCTGTAAATTCCATTTTTTAGGGTCGGTTCAAATTTTGCAACAACTTGATTTCCGTTTTCGGACATCAACATAAAACCACCATTTTGTAGTTCAATTTTTTGATAAGTAGTTGTTCCATCTGTCAATAAATTCGTAGCAGTGACCTGATTTCCTTTTGGTTCTGGCATATATGCAGCTGTTGTTTCTGTTTGGGGTTTTTCTAATTTCACCATTGGAACGGAGGCCTTTGCATTTTGAGATTTCAAAGGATTTAAAGCTAATTTTATTGCTTCTTGGTAACCTTTGTCATATTCTTTAATCTTAGAAGTTCCTTCAAATTTTTCAATATTTTTATTAGAACAATCTGTAAAACTTACCTCTAATTTATTATTCAAAAAACTTTTAACTTTTAAAATATCCGCATTCAAAGCTAAACAAGGATTTTGCACAACTTCTTGTGGCCAAGAAGATTTATCAGAAGGTAAAACTTCATATTTTTTCTGCGTTAATATATATCTTAATCGATTACTTAATTGATATTCATCTTTATCAAAACTAGAAAATTTTTCAGGAATATTGATGTACTTATAATCACTTGTTTCTTGTGCATTTATAGTAGAAAAACTACATAAAAGTATAGCAGCTATTAAATTTTTCATTTAAAAAGTTATTTGTATCAAATATAAAAAAATAGAATTGTTTTAACCTAAATATATTTGTTATGCTGAATTTTTCATTCCAAAATAGTTAATAAAATTGAATCATTTCAAATAATATTATTTGTAAGAAATGATTTATAGATCTGATTATAAATGATTAACTTTATTTAAATTAAAATCATAAAATTATGTCAAGTTTAAAAGATAAAGTTGCGATTGTAACTGGTGCTAGTTCTGGAATTGGAAAAGCTGTTGCTGAATTATATGCCAAAGAAGGAGCAAAAGTTGTCGTTTCGGATATTAATGAAGAAGGCGGAAATGAAGTGGTGGAAATCATCAAAAAGAATGGAGGAGAAGCGATATTTTTTAAAGCGGATACTTCATTGCCAGAAGATAATGAAGCGTTAGTAAATAAAACACTTGAAGTTTATGGAAAACTTGATATTGCTTGTAACAATGCTGGAATTGGAGGTCCTGCTGAGATGACAGAAAATTATCCGTTAGATGGTTGGAAAAAAGTAATAGATATTAATTTTAATGGTGTTTTTTACGGATGTAAATATCAATTGCAAGCAATGGAAAAAAATGGAGGAGGTTCTATTGTTAATATGGCTTCTATTCATGGGACTGTTGCTGCGCCAATGAGTTCGGCTTATACTTCTGCAAAGCATGGAGTTGTAGGTTTGACGAAAAACATTGGAGCGGAATACGGACCAAAAAATATTCGTTGTAATGCAGTTGGACCAGGTTATATTATGACGCCTTTGTTGTCGAATAATTTGAGTGCAGATCATTTAGAATTGCTTGTTACAAAACATCCAATGGGTCGTTTGGGGCAGCCAGAAGAAGTTGCAGAATTAGTTTTATTCTTAAGTTCGGACAAAGCATCCTTTATGACAGGAGGTTATTACCTTGTTGATGGTGGATATACAGCGGTTTAAAATATTTTTGAGTGAATCTTTAAGATTAAATGGTTTTCTATAATTTAATCCTTAATTTTGCCTGAACGAAATACAAACAAACAATGAAATTTTTTATCGATACAGCTAACTTAGCTGACATTCAAGAAGCCCAAGATTTAGGAGTTTTAGATGGTGTAACAACAAATCCATCTTTAATGGCAAAAGAAGGAATTACAGGTCAAGAAAATATTTTGAATCACTACAAAGCAATTTGCGAATTAGTTGACGGAGATGTTTCTGCTGAGGTAATTTCTACTGATTTCGAAGAAATGGTAAAAGAAGGTGAAGCTTTAGCAGCTTTAAATCCTCAAATCGTAGTTAAAATTCCTATGACGAAAGATGGTGTAAAAGCTTGTAAATACTTTTCTACAAAAGGAATCAGAACTAACGTTACTTTAGTTTTCTCTGTAGGACAAGCATTATTAGCTGCAAAAGCTGGTGCAACTTACGTTTCTCCATTCATCGGACGTTTAGACGATATTTCGACAGATGGTTTAAACTTAATCGAAGAAATTCGTTTGGTTTATGATAACTATTTGTACGAAACTCAAATTTTAGCAGCTTCAGTTCGTAATACAATGCATATTGTTAATTGTGCAAAAATTGGTGCTGATGTTATGACAGGACCTTTATCATCAATCTTAGGATTGTTAAAACACCCATTAACAGATTCTGGATTAGCACAATTCTTAGCTGATTACGCTAAAGGAAATCAATAAATTGAATAGAATTTTCTATATATGAGTCGCTTAATTTTAAGCGACTTTTTTTATGAATTTATATTAATGAAAAGCTTTTAATTATCAAGTTGATAAAAATAGTGTTAATAAATAAAAAAAGATGTTTTATTGTGAATAATATAAAATTATTAATTGTAAATTGATAAAAGTATTAGAAACTAAAATATTTCTTATTAGTATGTTAAAAACATTTATTTTATTATCAGTCACGCTTGGTATCCCTTTTTTATTAATCATGTTTCTATATGGAAGCACATTTTTTAAGAAAAATATCAATAATGACTAATAATTTTTTCCATTTACTAGAATAAAAATCCTTCACTTGTATGAGCGAAGGATTTTTTTTATGATGGTTGATAAATGATTATTTTATAACAACTCTTTTATTGATTTCCATTTGTTTTCCAACAACTTTGATGATATAAACACCTGGAGTTTTGAAATTAACTTCAACTTCTTTTTGATTTGATGAATTAGAAACTTCATTAATTAATTGTCCGTTGAAATTAAAAACAGAAACTTTCTGAATTGATTTCGAATTATTTTCAAGTTTAACTTTAATCGAACGATTTGTTACATTGTAAACTGAAACATCATCACGCTTTTGATATTCGAAATCTCCAGTTCCTAAATTCGAACCCCAAATTTTTTCTGCATATTCAGGATGATCAATAAATGGGTTTCTGTTTTTTTGGTATCTGTAGACTAAATTATTAATATCTTTTTCACGATCAGAAACAGGATCATTTAAATGCCAAGTCATTAATATTTTCAAGAAAGTGTCTGTAAAAACTTTATCTTTTGTTTTATTAAACATAGCATAAGACCAACTCTGAATACCATTTTCTTGATAACGAGTAGCAAAATAAAAATAAGCACGAGCTATATCACCTTTAAACTCATCAATTGGTTCGAAAACTGTTCCAGAAAATCCCGCAGAGTATCCAGAGTTTTTATTACTTCCTAATTTAGAGCCATTTAAAGAAGTGTATGTTGCACTTTCAACAACTCCATAAGGAAAATTATCTCTTTTATTATTAACATAACCATCAGTTGGCCAGATATGGAATGCATCTGCAACCATAGGAGAGTTTTTATTAAAAACACTTTGAGGAATAATATGCTCTCTGTTGTAGCAGTCTCCTTCATTTTTATAACCAGAACTGCCACATTGATCTGAAGATTTTATAAAATTATAAGGATCAATTTTTTTCGGTATCTCTGAATAAATATCATAAATAGAATTATCTTTTTCATCATATTTATCTAAAAAACCATTATCAGAATCTGTTCTATTATAAAGTGTCCATAATCCGCCATATGTTAAATCTGTATGGTTTTTTATTATTTCATATAGCTGTGTTTTTAAGGTAAAGCTGCTACCAGTTGCAGTGTCGTAATAGTTACTTGGTGCTTGCGCTGACGCTAAAACACTTACTGTAAATATAGATAAAGAACATAAAATTTTTTTCATAAACAATTTAGCTAAAAAAAGCTGTGATTTCCACAGCTTGTACTTTGTATAAATTTATGAAATTTAAAGTTTACTAATTGTTAAATTATTTACTGTAATTTTGATAAATCACCAATGAATCTTGAATTTGTTTATTTAATAATTTGTATAAGTCAGGTTGATTTAAAGAAACTCCAGCTATCGATTTCAATTTTTTCTGAAAATTCTTAGAACCTAACAAAAATTTTGCTCGATAAGAATCTTTATTCATGACTTTTTTGGCTTGTAAATCTTTAAAATCTTTTCTAATTTTTCGTGCATATAATTCAGACAAGTCAAATTGCAACTGCATTTCTTTTAAAATTTCTGTATGTTGCATAGATAGCCACGAATTACTTTCATCAAATTTATTGGTAACCCAAAGTTCAGGAAGTTCTCCTGTAGATTCTGCAATTTGCCAACCTAATTTTGAATCTAAAAATCCTTGAGGAACCTTTGTTTGAATAGGTTTCTTTTTGAAGTTTTTGTAATTAAGCTTCATATCTTTTTTCCATTCAATTACAGATTGTGCTTGAAGAGGATGATATGTGAAAAAAGAAATTAAAATAAAAAAAATAAACTTGATTTATTCATCAGATAATCAGTGTGTTGATTTTAAATATTTTCTAATAAATCAAGTCTCATGCCATGAGAACCTTTTATCAAAATATTTTGAGTTTTGATTGGATTTTCTTTCAAATATTCTTCAAAGGCAACGCGGTTTTCAAATTTTTGAACTTTTGGATTATTCGTAATTGTTTCGCCAAAATTATGTCCTAAAATAAAAATTTGATCAAAATCTAAACTTTCAGCTAAATCTAAAATACGTTGATGCTCAGCTTTGGATTCTTCTCCAAGCTCGAACATATCACCAATAATAATTGTTTTAGAACCTTCAAATTTTGCAAAATTATTTAACGAAGCTTCCATACTACTTGGGTTTGCGTTGTAAGCATCCATCACAATTTTGTAATTTTCTTTATTGATAATTTGTGAACGATTATTTGATGGAAAATAATTTTCGATTCCGTTTTGAATAGATTTTGCGTCAATCCCGAAATGTTGTCCAATTGCAATTGCACACGAAATATTGCTAAAATTATAGTTTCCTGTTAAATGTGATTGAATTTTTAAATCTTGATATTTAACCGCCAAATATTCAGTTTCACTTTCTATCAATTCGATTTGAACATCTGCATTATATTGATCAGAAAATGTAATTCGATTAATATCCTCAGTTTTTTCAACTTGAATTGGATCATTAAAATTGACAAAAGCAGTTCTGTTATTTGCTCTCAAAAAATCATACAATTCAGATTTTCCTTTAATCACACCTTCAATTCCTCCGAAACCTTCTAAATGAGCTTTACCAAAATTGGTGATATACCCATAATCTGGTTGAGAAATAGAAGCTAATAACTCGATTTCTTTTTGATGATTCGCACCCATTTCGATCACAGCCATTTCTGTATCTTCTGGAATAGAAAGTATAGTTAAAGGAACTCCGATATGATTATTCAGATTTCCGAAAGTATAATGCGTTTTGAATTTCTCTTTTAAAACAGCTGAAATCAATTCTTTTGTCGTTGTTTTCCCATTAGAACCAGTCAATCCAATAAATGGTATTTTAAGGTAATTACGATAAGTTCTCGCTAAATCTTGTAGAGTTTCTAAAGCATCATTAACCAAAAAAATATTTTGAGATGTATTTTCAAATTCTTTTTCGTCAACAATTGCCATTGCAGCTCCTTGATTAATCGCTTCTTGAGCGAAAGTATTTCCATTAAAATTAGCTCCTTTTAAAGCAAAAAAGATACAATTTTGTGAGATGTTGCGTGTATCAGTCGTAACTATTTTCGATTTAAGAAATTGATCGAATATTTCTGCTGTTTTCATAATGTAAAAATAAAAAATCTCGATGAAATTAATCACCGAGATTTAAAATATTTTGAAAAGGATTATTATCCTCTACGCTTACGTTTTGATTCGAAACTACCAGAGTATTCTTGTGCTACACGGAAACCAATCCAGTTTGTTGCACTTGCTTGGTGTAAGTAGCGTCTTTGTCCTGGATCTATCCAGTAAATAGGGTCTTTCCAGGAACCACCTTTTACAACACGTGTTTCATCAGAGATGTCAGAAGTACGTTTAGAAGAATCTTTTTCTAAAATTACACGACCTTTTTCATCTACTCTAAATTTACGTTGAGGAGCGTTGTACATATCTTTTGTCGCTTGATCAGCAGATTTACCTTCCTCAGTACGTGGTGATAAAGAAGAATTAGGGTCACCATCACGATAATTTGTTAAATCATATACTGTTTGCTTTTTGTAAGCACCAGGTAATCCTTTGTAAACTAAACGTCCGTTGTCTAATGTATCATATTCAACATTTGTTTCGTCATATTTTTCAAAACCACCTGCTCCGTTGTCAATTTTTGTTTTTAAAATATTTCCACGGTAGTAGTTGAAATCGTTTGCTTCTTCATCAATAATTGGACGATAAACATCAGAAACCCATTCAGCAACATTTCCTAACATTCCGTAAAGACCAAAATCATTTGAAGGATATTTACGAACATCACTTGTAATTGCAGAACCATCGTTACCAAATCCACCAATTCCAGAGTAATCTCCACGTCCTTGTTTGAAGTTGTCTAAATATTGTCCTCTTTGAGCACCTTTTGTAACTCTTAAGTTGTTTTGAGCAACATCTTTTCCTTTGTATTCGTTGTATTCACGATTTCCAGGTAAAGCTAATGCTGCGTATTCCCACTCAGCTTCTGTAGGTAAACGGAAAGGTTGCACTTCTAAAGAACTAGTAGCGCGATTCGCTTTTAAGATACGGGTATTTTGTGTTTTGATTTGATTCGCTCTCATAATTTTCGTCGAGTCAATCGCTTCGTTTACATTTGTATCGCCTAACTTATATTGCTCAGCACTAAATGTCTTATTTCCGTAATTATATTCTTCATTAGCATAGTAATCTTTTGATAAGATTCCTTTGTTCATCAAGGCTTTTTCGTTTGCGCGGTCTGTTAACCAATCACAATAGTTAACAGCTTGTAACCAAGAAATACCAACTACTGGATAATAGCTGAATTCTGGTGAAAATAAATAATTTTCTGTAGAGAAATCATCACGAGATAATTGATTGTTAAAAACCGTTTCATCTGGTAATGCTCCATTATAAATATCCTTGTATTGTGTGTCTTCTGGTGGGAAAACAACTTTCAACCAAGTTAAGTATTCTTTGTATTCGTAGTTTGTAACCTCAGTTTCACCAATGAAGAAAGATTTTACTTGCATACGAACAGGAGAATTATTCCAATCGTGTAATACGTCATCTTTCGTAATTCCCATCGTAAAAGATCCACCTTCGATGAAAACCATTCCAGGCCATGCTTTGATGTTTTCTTTCTTTTTACCTGAAAAAAACCAACCTTTACTATCGTTTGGTTTCCATCCTGTACGACTTGTGAAATTTTTTGTTCCACCTCCTTTTTTCTTTCCTGAACTGCTTGCACAACCCATGAATACACTCATAGTTACAGCTGCAAGGGCAAGAGAAAAAATACGTCCTTTATTCATTTTCATAGAATATTTCTGGTTTTCGAAAATTAAATTTAATGCAAATAAAAGCATTTGACATTAATCTTACAACGAAAAAATGCTTTATTTCTTGTATCAAACGTAAGAATTATTTTTTTATTTTACGATTGAAAATATATTTGTCAAAATAGCGTTATTCAGACATGAAGAAATATTTTATTTTAGTAGCAACTTTGCTTCAATTTCCTCAATTGTTTAGTCAAAATTACAAAATAAATTGGGAGAATAATCAAACAATTTCTTTAACGAATGGAAATAAGGTAAATGTGCCGTTTTTTTCGAATAAAGATAATTATTTTGTTGGAGGATATTTTCTTCCAGAATTTGTCGTTGAGTTAAATTCTACAAATCAAGAAGTTGAATTGTCAAATGTTCAATTTAGAGAAGTACAGAATGAATTGGCTGATTTGAATACCTCTTCGATTACAGATAAAATTAATTTTTCTTCATATAATATTATTGATAAAAATGGTCAGCAAAAACTGATTGTTAAAGTTGTACCATTTGTCAAACAAAATAATAAGATTTTAAAAATAGAATCTTTCTCAATTGTTCCGAAATCAATACAATCTCGAAAAGCATCTTCTCGAAAATTAATTGATAATTCGACTACAAGTGTTTTGAAAACGGGAGATTGGTACAAAATAAAAGTTTCTAAAGATGGAGTTTTTAAATTAGATAAAAGTTTCTTTACCAAAAATGGAATTCCAACTAATTTTAATCCAAAATCGTTAAAAATCTATGGTAATGGAGAAGGGCGTTTGATGGAAAATTTGACGGAAGGACGAAAAGGAGCGCTGAATGAAATTCCAATAAAATTTGTAGGAGGCGAGGATGGAAGTTTTGATAACAATGATTACGCGTTGTTTTATGCGAAAGGTCCGCATCAGTGGTACAGAAATAATACGACAACGTTGAAAGATGCAAAAGTTCGCTATAATTTATATGATGATTTTG
Organism: Empedobacter sp. GD03861; assembly: GCF_029840885.1. NCBI lineage: Bacteria > Pseudomonadati > Bacteroidota > Flavobacteriia > Flavobacteriales > Weeksellaceae > Empedobacter > Empedobacter sp. GD03861. The sequence goes on along the minus strand of NZ_JAOCDJ010000015.1, from coordinate 9,895 downwards.
CTTATTATTTTATCAGTTTTAATGGAGAAGATGGCAAAAGAGTAGGAGAACAGGCGCTTACAGCAAGTCCTATAAAAACTTTTTCTACTTTTGATAATTTACAATTTCATGAAAAAGATTCGATTAACTTAAATGGTCTTGGGCAAATTTGGGTTGGAGAAAATATTGGCTTGAAAGATGGTTTCAAGAAAACGTTCAAAGCGAATGCTGTAAATGGTGGAGAAGCATATTTGCGTTATGCGGTGGTTGGAAAAAATGCAAACAATACATCATATAGCGTTAATTTAAATGGACAAACTTTTACTCATTCTTTAGGAAACTCTTTATTTGATAGAAATATTCAAGATAAAACAGTTTCATTAGGTTCAAATTCTATCGATATTGCGGTTTCTTCTAACGGAACCAATCCTTCTGGTTTAGCATATTTAGATTATTTACAATTACGTTTCAAAGATGGTTTAACCTATAATAATGAGCAATTTACTTTTCAGTTTTTAGAAGATATTAATGATGGAAGTGTGAATGCTTTTTCATTGAATAATGCTGCAAATGTTTCTGTTTGGAATGTTTCTGATATTCATTTAATTTCTTCAATTGTTCCGCAAAGTAATTTGTATAAGTTTAGCACAAATCATCTGAATCAGTTTGTCGCATTCAAGGATGAAAATGCTTTTACAGATGCAAAATATGTAGGGAAAGTAGCAAATCAAGATATTCGTAGTTTAACCGATATTAATTATATAATTGTCACGCATCCAAAATATTTGGATCAAGCTACTCGCTTGGCGAATTTTAGAAAAGAACATGATAAGATAAATGTTGCAGTTGTAACAACGGAACAAGTTTACAACGATTTTTCTTCTGGAAGTCAAGATCCTATTGCGATTCGTGATTTCTTTAAATTCTTAAAAGATAGATCAAGTCCAAATTTAGAATATGGTGTTTTGTTTGGAGCAACAACCTATGATCCAAAAAATAGAGTAAAGGATTTTACAAATTATCTTCCAACTTTTACAGACGAACCTTCTCTTGATATTGATGGTGCGATTGCAACGGATGATTATTTTGCAATGTTAAATGATAATGTAAAAATGTTATCGAATAGCGTAGACGGAATTTATAGTTACGATGCCAATTGGTTTGAAATAGCTGTAGGACGAATTTCTGCTTCTAACTCTGCTGAGGCAAAGATTTTGGTTGATAAAATAATTTCGTATTATGGTAAAGTTCAAGGAAAAGGAACTTCGTATGGCGATTGGCGAACAAAAATTGTTGCAGTTACGGATAATGACAATAATGTAAATACTCCAGGTTTAAATGCCAAAATTGATACAGAATTTTCTAAGCCTGAGAATCAAATTTATACGATTAATAAAATATATTCAGGAGCTCATCAACCCGAAAGTACTTCTGCTGGAGTTCGATACCCAACCGTAAATCAAGCAATTCTGAATGGAATCGAATTAGGTTCAAACTTCTTGATGTATTATGGTCATGGTGGTCCTCGTAGTTGGGCGCAAGAACGAATTATAACAGCAGAAGAATTAACAAATTTATCTAATTTTAATGCAGCCTATTCACGTTTACCTATTGTTACAACTGTGACGTGTGATTTTACAATTTGGGATTTACCGCAATATAATTCTGCTGGAGAAGCTATGTTGAAAAATGCAAATGGTGGAGCGTTATCTATGATTACGACTAATCGTCCGATTGGAACAGGCTATGGAGATTCGATGAATAATTTTTTGATTGAAGAATTTTTTAAGAAAGATATATTAGAAGAAAATCAAACAATTGGAAAAGCACTTAATCAAGCGAAAATTAAACATTCTGCAGGACATACAAATAACAAAAGTGTGAGTATTCTTGGAGATCCAATGTTGTCAATTCATCGTCCGCAACAAGATATTTATATAAAAAGTATCATAAATAGAAATGGACCAATAACTGAAGGGAACGTAATGAAAGCATTGGATTTTGTAACGATAAAAGGAAATATTGTTGGTGATACAGAATTTATAGGAAAAATAGCAGTTAGTCTATACGAAAAACCTGAAACAAAAACGATATTATCTGAATCTAATCACTCAGGAAAAACTTTCGAAACAGAAAATAAAACAATGTATAAAGGTACTGGTGTTGTTAAAGAAGGTGGAATATTCGAGATTAATTTTTATATCCCAAAAGATATTAATTATGAAGAAGGTAAACGTAAGCTTAAGTTTTATGCTTGGGATGATACAAAAGGGAAAGATGCTTCAACTGTGACAGAGGTGGATTTTAAGGGTATAAATCCTGATGGATTAAATGATGATGAACGTCCGCAAGGAAAATTATATATGAATAACCTTCATTTTGCGAATGGAGGAATTACAGATCGTTCGCCTTATTTGGTTGGTTGTTTAACTGATAATTCGGGTATTAATGCAACAGGATCAAGTATTGGACACGATATTGTAGCAACACTTGATGGAAAAGTGCAAGATGCTTATGTGTTGAATGAATATTATGATGGAGGTGATGCAAACCCATGTATCAATAAGAATTTTGAAGATTATCAGAAAGGACAAGTAATGTATCAATTGAAAAATCTTGAACTTGGTCAACATACTGTGAATTTAAAATTTTGGGATATCAACAATAATTCGAATACTGTAACGTTAGACTTTGTAGTAATGGAAAATGGAACAGGACAATTACATATTGATAAATTGTTAAACTGGCCAAATCCATTTACAAAGAATACGTTTTTCCATTTTGAACATAATTGTGATTCTGAGTTAGATGTAATGGTTCAGATATTTACAATTTCAGGAAAATTAGTCAAAACGATTCGTAAAACTGTTTCAGCAGAACCTTTTAGAGAAGGATATCGAACAGGTAAATATGCGATAGAATGGGATGGTTTGGATGATTTTGGCGATAAAATAGGAAAAGGTGTTTATATTTACAAGGTCAATGTGAAAGGTGTTGATGATACGGTTTGTAAAGGATCAGCCACCGCAGTTGAAAAACTTGTCATATTAAAATAATAAACAAAAAGAAAAAATATAATCAATAATATAACGAATGAAAAAAATTACAGCAAGTTTATTGATTTTAGCATCAGGATTTACTTTTGCTCAAAATAAAGATGAAGTTAATAATCCGATAATGACAGGAGCTCCATTTTTAAGAATTTCTCCAGATGCACGTGCTGGTGGTTTGGGAGATCAGGGAGTTGCAACTTCTGCGGATAATTATTCTCAATTTTGGAATGCGGCAAAATATGCTTTTGCACCTGATTATTCTGGTGTAGCTTTTTCGTATACGCCTTATATGGGATCTTTGGTGAATGATGTTTTCTTATTAAATGCAACTTATTACACTTTCTTAGGACAAGATGAGCGTAGTACATTAGGAGCAAGTATCTATTATTTCAATATGGGAGAAATAGAACTTAACCAATTACAAGGAACTGATATTGTTTCGATGGGAAAAGCAAAACCAAATGAATTCTCTATCGATTTATCATATGGTTTACGTTTAACGGATAACTACTCGATGGCGGTAACTGGTCGTTTCATTCGTTCAGATTTATTCAATGGAGTAAGCGATGGTACAGTTCAGCCAGCAAATACATTTGCAGTTGATTTAGCAGGTTATTATCAATCAGAAACAATGGATACCAACAATTTTGAAGGAAAATTACGTGGAGGTTTCCAAATCTCTAATATTGGTCCAAAATTAGATTATTCAAACTCAGAAGATAATGCATCATATTTACCAACAACATTACGTTTAGGTGTTGGATATGATTTCAAATTTGATGATTACAATAAAGTAGGTATCACAACAGAGTTTTCTAAATTATTAGTACCAACACCTCAATATGAATATGATGAAGAAGGGAATATAACAAATAGTTACATCCCAAATAAAGGTGTGATGGACGGTATCTTTAGTTCTTTTGGTGATGCACCAGGAGGAGGAAGCGAAGAATTAAAAGAAATTACGTATTCAGTTGGTGCAGAGTATTCTTACAATGATGCTTTATTTATTCGTGCAGGTTATTTCCATGAAAGCCCAATGAAAGGGGATCGTCAGCATTTAACATTAGGTTTAGGGCTTAAATACAATGCTTTTGCATTTAATGCTTCTTACTTAATTCCAATGTCAGAAACGAACAATGCCTTAGAAAATACATTACGTTTTGGTATTGCGTGGAACTTTGGAGGAGAAACACAAAATAGCTACGATTACTAGAAATTGTTAAGATTAAGTTATAATTGGCTAACCTTTTGGTTAGCCTTTTTTTATTTATTAACTTAAATCAAGTTTGAAATTAATAGTTAAAACTAATTCTAAATCAATTAAAAAACTAAACTTATTATGTCTAACGTTGGATTAATTTTAGAAGAAAAAGCTGCTGATATAGGAAATTTTTTGGTAGGTAGGTTATTACCATTTCGTCAAAAAAGACATGTCGGACCATTTGTATTTATCGATCATATGGGACCAACAAAAATGAAAGATTATCAAAATCTTGATGTTGGACCGCACCCACATATTGGCTTATCAACTTTGACTTATTTATTTGAAGGAGCGATTATGCATCGCGATAGTTTGGGAACTGAATTAGAAATTCAGCCTGGAGCTGTGAATTGGATGACTGCAGGTAAAGGTGTTGTGCATTCTGAGAGAACTCCTGAATATTTACGTACAACTGAAAAAACATTGCATGGATTACAAATTTGGGTGGCTTTGCCAAAAGAATTAGAAAATATGGAACCAAGTTTTGTTCACGTTGAAGCAGATAAATTACCAAATTGGTCAGACGAAAATGCAGATTATAAATTGATTGCAGGTAAGTTTGGTGAACATACTTCTGGCGTACCTGTTTATTCTCCTTTATATTTTATTGAAATTAAAGCTAAAAATGATTTCAAAGTTTCATTGGGAAAAGATTTGTATGGAGAATCTGCTTTGTATGTCTTAGAAGGTTCTATCAAAGATGGAGGAGAAACGTATGGAACAAAACAATTATTAGTAGCGAAAGAAGCTACTTTGTGTGAGTTTGAAATTGCGGCTGGTTCTACCGTTTATATTTTTGGAGGGGAAGAATTACCAGAAGAACATTTTATCTTTTGGAATTTTGTAAGTTCTTCAAGAGAAACGATTGAAACGGCGAAGGAAGATTGGATTAATCATCGTTTTCCTAAAGTTCCAGGTGATGACGATTATGTTCCGATTCCGCAAGCGCAACAAAAAACTAAAGTAAAAGAAAACGAAAAACAAATTGATAATGAGTGATATTAATGTAACGTCAACTTCGACGGATAAAAATTATATTTCGAATATTAAAGCAGGAAAACACGAATTTAATGTAGATGAACCTTTAGACAAAGGAGGTTTGGATACAGCTGCAAAACCAAGCGAATTATTGGGAGCTGCATTGGCTTCTTGTACTTCGATTACTTTGCAAATGTATATGAATCACAAAGAATTTACTTACAAAAAAGTTGAGGTAGATGTCAATTTTGATATGATTACAACTGAGCCAATCACTTTTCAACGTCATGTTATCATAGAAGGCGATTTCGATGAGAAACAACAAACAAGATTACTGAAAGTTGCAAATTCTTGTCCTGTGCACAAAGTGTTAGAAAAAGGTCACGAAATAGAAACAACGATAGAGTTTATTTAATAAAAAAATCCACTTCAGATGAAGTGGATTTTTTTTATCTTAATATTTTATTTAGCTAATCCTGGTTGGATATCCCGAAATTCCTTCGATTACAATTTTCGGATTACGTTTCAATAAAACAATTAATTGTCTTAATTTTTCTGCATTATAATCTTCATTAAACATATCATCGTGCATTAAAATTACCAAATGATTTTTTTCGAATGTTTTATTTTGATCCAAACGATGTACAATTCCTTCGTATATTTTTTCAGGCGAAGAAAGTTGATGATTTGCAGATTTTTTTCCACTTCTTTCCCATTCATAATCCCAACCGTAAATATAATATTGATTTTTAGCCAATAAATCAGCTGCTGGAATTGCATTTTTTACTGGATCGTCTTTTTTACGTTTGTTCAAACGCCATGTGTTACGCGCAGGCAAACGCACCCAACGAGAATGTATATCTAATACCACCTCATTTTTGCGAATATCTTCGTAAACATTTTCTGGTACATTGTAAAAAGCTTTGTATTTGTTGCGAGCATGCGAAAAAGTATGGTTAGCAATTTCTACATTTGGATTAGCTTTATAATCTTCTACATGTTGTTTCAAATCTTTTGTAAAAGCATTAAAACCAACTAAGAAAACCGTTCCTTTTACATTTTCTTCGGTTAATATTTTATTGATATTTTTGCTTCCTTTATATGGACCATCATCAAAAGTTAGGTAGACATATTGTTTTGTCGAATCAATAGGATTTTGCTTTTCTTCTTTTGCAATAGTATCTAATTGCAAAGTAGATGAGTCAATTTTTACTGTATAAATAGAATCAACATCATTCTGCAAAATTTCTTTTGGCTCAGAAGAAGTTGTTGTTTGATTTTGAATAGGATTATTTTCGTTTTTACAAGAAAAAACAAAAAGTAAAGTTCCAATTGCAAGAAAGCTTTTTAGATGTTTGTTGATAGTGAACATTGATTGTTTAGGTTTTGTGCGAAATTAATAATTTAATCTGATTTGAAATGTTAAATGATTGATGTTATTTATCAGATTATTAAGTGTTTACGGTTTTTAATTGTTGTAAATATTGCTTAATAACTTGAATTACACCATCTTCATCATTAGAAGGCGCTTTAAAATTTGCCACTTCTTTTACATTTTGATGCGCATTTTCCATTGCAAAACTATATTTTGCCAAGTGTAACATCTCCAAATCATTCATAAAATCGCCAAAAACAATGATTTCTTCAGAAGAAATATCCAATTTATTCATCAAAGCTTGTAATGCAACTCCTTTGTTCGATTTTTTATTCATAACATCTAACCATACTTCTCCAGAAACCACAACTTTTAATCCATATTTTTCAAAATCAACTAATTTTGGAAATACATTAAATTCTGTTCCATCAGCATGATTTACTGCAATTTTAATGAATTGTTCATTTTCGATTTTAGTTAAATCATCAACCCAAATATTTTTGTCATAATAATTTTTAAAATATTCTAAAAAAGTTTCATCTTTCGATTCCACATAAGCGGCATTTTTACCAGCCAAAACAATATTTGCACCTTCTATTTTACGCACTTCTTCTACGATTTCTTTTACAACAGACCAATCCAATTCGTCAACAAAAACTTCCTCACCTTTATAGGTAACATAAGTTCCGTTTTCAGCAATAATTGCCAATTCATCTTTTATATTTTCAAAATATGAAATGATACTATAGTATTGACGACCACTTGCAGGTACAAATGTGATGTTGTTTTCTTTTAATTCTTCGTAAATTTTATTGAATTCTGGACTTAATGAATGATCAGAACGCAACAAAGTTCCGTCCATATCTGTCACGATTAATTTTATATTTTGCATTGATTTTTTCTTAAATAAAAAAGGTCTCATAATTGAGACCTTAAAGTTAGTTATAAATTTTTGGTTTATTCTTCTGCGTTGTTCACGTGCTTAGAATTTTATAAAAAAATAAGAATCTTTTAACACTAAAAACACTAACTTTAAGTATTGTCAATTTCTACTATTTATTAGTATTTAATTCAAAAAAAGGAATCATATGGATACATCAAAATTATTTGATTAGCAGGAAAAACTGCTATTGTAACAGGAGATGGTAATGGTATAGGAAAAGCTTGTTGTGAAATGCTTGCGGCATATGGAGCTAATGTAGTGGTGTCGGATTGTATGATAGAACCTGCAAATAAAGTTGTGGAAGAAATTACATTAAAAGGAGGAAAGGCAATTGCATTAGAATGTAATGTGACAAAAGATGAGGCATTAGTAAATTTGGTTGAAAAGACGCTAGAAGCTTATGGACAAATTAATATTTTAGTAAATAATGTAGGTGGTGGTGGAGATGGAAGAGAAAGTCCATATGAAATTTCTGTTAATGAGTTTGAACGATTTTTTCAGATGAATTTTTTTAGTATGTGGCGTTTATGTCAGTTAGTAGCTCCACATATGAAATCTTCTGGCTACGGAAGTATTATCAATATGTCGTCTATGGTGTAAATCTTCAGCAAAAAGTGGACAGTTAAGACCTAAAAATTAAGTTAGTGTTTTCATTAAAACATTAACTTTAATTATGGCAAATTTTAAAAAGAAAACTCCAGAAAAATTTGTAAAAGATATCCGTAATAATACACGAAGAATTTTTACAGCTGAACAAAAGATATTAATCGTAATGGAAGCTTTACGAGCAGAGACTTCTATTGCTGAACTATGTCGAAAATATTCTATTTCACAATCTCAATTTTATAAATGGAATAAAGAGTTTTTGGAAGCTGGTAAAAAGCGACTTTCAGGTGATATAACACGTGAAGCAACGAGCGATGATGTTTCTGATTTACGTAAAGAAAACATGCGTTTAAAGGAGATTGTAGCCGATTTAGTTGTTCGCTATGATATCGTAAAAAAAACCTTGGACTCATTGGATTAATCAATAAATTCAAGAAATATATGCGATTATCAGCAAGTGAAAAATACGAGATTATTGAAGTTGTTACACGTTCAGAAATCGGTGTTAAACGGACTTTGGATGAGTTTGGTATTTCCAGAAGTACATTTTACAAATGGTATTCTAATTATCTTGAAAATGGATTTGAAGGTTTAGAATCAAAACGTCCATCTATTCATCGAAAATGGAACAGTATTCCCGAATCTCAGAAAGATTTGATTGTAGAATTAGCGTTAGATTATCCAGAATTATCGGCAAGGGAATTAGCCTTTAAAATGACAGATGAATTAGGAATTTTTATTTCAGAATCGAGCGTTTATCGGATATTAAAACAACGAGATTTGATTTCTGCACCCAATCATATCTTAATTTCAGCAGCAAATGAATTCAAGGACAAAACCAATTTTGTACATGAAATGTGGCAAACAGATTTTACATATTTCAAGATTATTGGTTGGGGTTGGTACTATTTGAGCACGATTTTGGACGATTACAGCCGCTATATTATTCATTGGGAGTTGTGCAGCTCGATGAAGGCTGAAGATGTAAAAAGAACCATCAAAAAGGCAATTGAAAAGGCTCAAATTAAAACCAAACAGAAACCAAAATTATTGTCAGACAATGGGCCTTGTTATGTTTCGAATGAATTAAAAGATTATTTGAAAAATACTCAAAAAATGAAACATGTTCGAGGAAAACCGCTTCATCTCAAACGCAAGGAAAAATTGAACGTTATCATAGAACAATGAAAAATGTGGTAAAATTGGATCATTATTATCATCCTGAAGAACTCATTTTCGCACTCGAAAATTTTGTCGAAAATTATAATAATCGCCGATATCACGAGGCTTTAGATAATTTGACACCTGCTGATGTGTATTTTGGAAGAGGTGATAAAATCTTGGAACAAAGAGCAATTATTAAACAAAAAACAATTGCAAAAAGAAGGCAATTGTATTTTCAACAAAAAATTCTAAATTTATAAATAAAACGCTCTCTTAATTTTTAGTTTAAAGTGTCTCATTTGTTTTGAAAACGTACAGTGTGAAATAAATTGTCATCAGCTATCGCTTTTTTACCAAAACCTGCTTGCATCATTTTATCTAAATCATAAAAATGACGAGTTAATCTATCTGTTCTGATTTTATCAATTGGTTTAGAAAATTCTTCATGAAGTAATAAAACCTTTTCTATAAATGTACGTGTTGGAATTACTACTTGGACATTAAAATCAGGTTCAGTAAAAGGTAAATCTTTA